>JAEEIO010000143.1 GCA_016281405.1 Clostridiales bacterium
AATTTTAACATATTTTAATTGTGATTTCAACCGTGGAAGGAAACGGCATAATGAGCGAAAGGCGGGGTTTTAACAAAAAACGTCGTCGCAAGCGATATGAAGCTTGCGACGACGTGGTGGAGACGGAGAGGTTCGAACTCTTGACCTCCGCGTTGCGAACGCGGCGCTCTCCCAGCTGAGCTACGAGCCCGTGTCGGGGCTTCGCTGACGCGAAGCCCTTTTTGACTATGCTATTATACTACCCGAAGCGGTCTTTGTCAACCGCTTTATGCGCTTTTTTGCGAAGCGCCGGTTATACCAGCTCGATTATGGCCATCTCGGCCGCGTCGCCGCGACGGGGGCCGGTCTTGAGTATGCGGGTATAACCGCCGTTGCGCTCGGCATATTTGGGAGCTATCTCCTCAAAGAGCTTCTTGACGACGCTCTCCTTGGTGATGTAAGCAAGCGCCTGACGGCGCGCGGCAAGGGTGTTCTTCTTGCCGACGGTTATCATTTTTTCCGCGACGGCGCGAACTTCCTTCGCTCTCGTCTCGGTAGTTTCGATTTTTCCGTTTTCGAAAAGGTAGGTGACCATGGCGCGGAGCATTGCAGTTCTCGACGCGGTCGGCCTGCCTAATTTTCTGGTGCCGGGCATGTTATTATCCTCCTTTTGCTCGAATTATTCTTCGTCGTCCTGAAGTTTCAAGCCCAGAGAATCGAGCTTGTTGATAACTTCGTCGAGCGATTTTTTGCCGAGATTCCTGACCTTCATCATATCGTCGGTGCTCTTGCTGACAAGATCCTCGACGGTGTTGATGCCCGCCCTCTTGAGGCAGTTGAACGATCTGACCGATAGCTCGAGCTCTTCGATGGTCATTTCGTAAATCTTGCCCTTGCTCGCTTCCTTGGGGGCGGTCCAGACGCCGGTGTCCTTTACGTCGGTCGAAAGATCGATAAAGAGCGCGAGATGCTCGCTCATTACCTTGGCCGCCATGCTGACCGCGTCCTGCGCGGTGATGGTGCCGTCGGTCCAGACCTCGAGGATGAGCTTATCGAAGTCGGTTATCTGACCGACACGGGTGTTCTCGACGGTGTAGTTGACCTTGAGAACGGGCGTGTAGATGGAATCTACGTTGATGAGACCGATTATCTGATGGCCGTGCTGCTTGTTCTTTTCCGCGGGAACGTAGCCTCTGCCCTTATCGAGAGTTATCTCCATAAAGAGCTTGCCGTCCTGATTGAGAGTGGCGATGTAAAGATCCTTATTGATTATCTCAACTTCGGAATCGCACTTTATATCGGCGGCGGTCACGACTCCCTCGCCCTCGGCCTGTATGTAAACGACCTTGGGTCCGTCGGAGTGGAGCTTTGCGCGAATGCCTTTTACGTTAAGGATTATCTCGGTGACGTCTTCCTTGACGCCTTCTATCGTGGAGAATTCATGCTGGATGCCTTCTATTTTGACGCTGGTCGCGGCGACGCCGGGCAGTATCGAAAGAAGGACTCTTCTCAAGGAGTTGCCGAGCGTGATGCCGTAGCCGCGCTCCAGAGGATCCAGCGTTATCTTCGCGTAGCGGCCGTCTTCGGACATATCCTCCACCGCTATGTTCGGCTTCGTGATCTCTAACATAATTACCCTCCTGATATATATTTAATTTTCGGGGAAAGCAATGCCTCGGGATTACTTGGAGTAAAGCTCGACGATCATGTGCTCTTCCACCGGCAGGTCGATGTCCTCTCTTGCGGCGAGAGTGACGACCTTGGCGATCTTGTTCTCGGCGTCGACGTCGAGCCACTTCGGCACGGGACGTCCGGCGTTCTTCTCAAGTATCGACTTTATCTTTTCGCTCGAAAGGCTCTTCTCTTTGATGGCGATCACGTCGCCGGCCTTTACGAGATACGAGGGGATGTTGACCTTGCTGCCGTTTACGGTGAAGTGACCGTGACGCACCAGCTGGCGCGCCTCGGGGCGGGACATGGCGAAACCGGCGCGGTAGATGACGTTGTCGAGTCTGCTTTCGAGTATCTGGAGCAGGTTGTCACCGGTTATGCCCGACTTCTGCTCGGCCATTTCGAAGTAGCCTGCGAACTGGCTCTCCAAAACGCCGTAAAATCTCTTGGCCTTCTGCTTCTCGCGGAGCTGAGTGCCGTATTCCGAGACCTTCTTGCGGCCCTGGCCGTGCTGGCCGGGAGCGTAGGCTCTCTTGTTCATGGCGCATTTCTCGGAATAACACTTTTCACCCTTTAAGAAAAGCTTCTGATTTTCGCGTCTGCAAAGACGGCAGACGGATTCGGTATATCTTGCCATTTATCTGCTACCTCCGTTATACTCTTCTTCTTTTGGGCGGTCTGCAACCGTTGTGGGGGATGGGGGTGACGTCTTTGATCATGTTGATCTCGAGTCCCGCCGACTGAAGGGCTCTTATGGCCGCTTCTCTTCCCTGACCGGGGCCGCGCACGTAGACTTCAACGGTCTTGAGGCCGTGATCCATGGCCGCTTTGGCGGCGGTCTCCGCCGCGAGCTGGGCGGCGAAGGGGGTGGATTTACGGGAGCCCTTGAAGCCGAGTCCGCCGGCCGACGCCCAAGATATCGCGTTGCCGTCAACGTCGGTGATGGTGACGATAGTGTTATTGAAGGTGGCCTGGATGTGAGCCGCGCCTCTCTCTATGTTCTTGCGCTCTCTTCTTTTCCTGATGACCGTCTTTTTGGCACCTGACTGTGTAGCCATTTAACAATCCTCCTGTTACTTCTTCTTGTTCGCGATGGTCTTCTTGGGACCTTTTCTGGTTCTCGCGTTGGTCTTGCTTCTCTGGCCTCTGACAGGCAGGCCCTTCTTGTGTCTGGTGCCTCTGTAGCAGCCTATTTCGACAAGTCTCTTTATGTCGAGAGCGGTATCTCTTCTGAGGTCGCCTTCGACTACGAAGTGCTTGTCGATGTAATCTCTTATTTTGGCGTTTTCGTCGTCGGTGAGATCCTTGACGCGGGTGTCGGGGTTGATGCCCGTCGCCGCCAGAAGTTCTCTCGACTTATTGATGCCTATACCGTAGATATAGGTAAGTCCGACTTCGACTCTTTTCTCCTTCGGGAGATCTATACCTGCAATTCTTGCCATTTAACACACCTCCGTTCAGCCTTGCTTCTGCTTGTGCTTCTTGTTTTCGCAGATCACCATGACAGTTCCTTTGCGTCTGATGATCTTGCATTTTTCACACATGGGTTTTACCGAGGAACGAACTTTCATTTCGATTCTTCCTTTCACGCGCTTATTTCGAGCGCCACGTTATTCTGCCTTTGGAGAGGTCGTAGGGCGACATCTCGACCGTGACCTTATCGCCGGGCAGTATGCGTATATAATTCATCCTGAGTTTTCCGGATATGTGCGCGATTATTCTGTGCTTGTTGGGGAGCTCGACGACGAACATGGCGTTCGGCAGCGCTTCCACAACGGTTCCTTCGAATTCGATTACGTCTTCTTTAGACATTGGTTAAGCGATCATCCTTTCACAGTCAATCATCTTCGGTCTTGCCGTAGCCGTCCACGTCTTCGCAAAATCCGAGCTGTCTTAAAGACTTTCTTATCTCGGCGTCGAATACCTTTTCGCCCGCCGCGAGCTTTTCGCGGATCCTCGTCTGAGGGGAGGCGACAAGGAGAAGGTGCTTCGGCTTTTTCTTCTTGGGGTTATCTATTTTTCTGACTATGCCGTCCGCCAGGGCGACGCCGTCTTCGGTGACAGACAGAACGTAAAAATAGCGGTCTTTATCTCTTCCCGCGAGGGAACGGACTATATCGCCGGTTTTTATATCCATCTTTACCTCTCTTATACTACCGTGATGAGTTCGGGCTCGCCGTCGGTAATAAGCACGGTGTTTTCATAGTGAGCCGAAAGGCCGCCCGCTGCGGGCACGACCGTCCAGCCGTTTGAAAGGACCCTGACGTCTTCGCATTTTTCGTTTACCATCGGTTCGACGGCAAGCGTCATGCCTCTTTGCAGACGTAAGCCGTGACCCGCGATACCGTAGTTGGGGACCGAAGGGTCTTCGTGGAGTTCGAACCCCACTCCGTGCCCGACGTATTTTTTCACTACGAAGTATCCGGCGCTTTCTATATGCTCCTGTATAGCAGCCGAAACGTCGCCGAGGCGATAGCCGACCTTCATGAATTCGAGCCCCTTGTAAAAGCTCTCTCTCGTTATTCGGTAAAGCCTTTTGGCGTTTTCGGGGGAATCCTCTGTGACAAACGTGTCCGCCATATCGGTGTTTAAGCCCTTATAGCAGGCACCGACGTCGACTGAAACGATGTCGCCTTTTTCGATGACGCGCTTTCCCGGGATGCCGTGGATAAGCTCATCGTTCACAGAGATACAGGCGCTGCCGGGAAATCCGGCATATCCGAGAAAGGTCGGAGAAGCGCCGTGACCGAGGATATATTCGTGGATGACGGCGTCGAGTTCCGCGGTGGTGACGCCCGGACGGCAGGCTTTTCTTGCCGCCTCCATGGCTCCCGCGGTTATTCTGCCGCTTATCCGCATGAGTTCTATATCCTTACTTGTCTTGATAACGATCATTTCAAGCCTCTAATACTTTGTCGACCGCTTTGGTCGTATCTTCGACTTTTTCACAACCGAAGACTATGCTGAGGATGCCTTTCTTGACGTAGTAATCCTTCAGCGGTTCGGTCTCGTTGTGATAGACCTCAAGCCGATTTCTGACTGTATCGGGTTCGTCGTCATGCCGCACCGAAAGCTCCGAGCCGCAGTTATCGCAGATATTCGCGGTCCTCGGGGGATTATACTCGAGGTGATAGCTCTTGCCGCAGGTGCGGCAGACTCTTCGCCCCGTTATCCTGTCGAGGATATCCTCGTCGGAGACTTCTATGCTTATGACTTTGTCAATTATTACGTTTTCGTCTTCGAGAAAACGGGCCTGGCTTATTTTGCGGGGAAAACCGTCCAAAACGAAACCGTTTTCACAGTCTTTCTCCCTAAGCCTTTTGATGACGATGTCGTTCACGAGGGTGTCGGGGAGGAGGTTGCCCGCGTTGAGATATTTTCTCGCGGCCTCGCCCATCTCCGTGCCCATGGCGACTTCACGTCTTATTATCTCTCCGGTCGCGATGACCGGGATGCCGTATTTCTCCGATATGAGCATCGCCTGAGTGCCTTTGCCGGCGCCCGGCGCGCCCAGTAAGATCAATCTCATACAATACCTCTCAATTCACCGGGGCGGCGGCGCTTCGCACGCGGCTTGACGCCGCCGCTTGCCGGATATCGGTCTTAGTCAAGGAAGCCCTTGTAGTGACGCATGAGCATCTGCGACTCAAGCGACTTCATGGTTTCGAGAATTACGCCGACAACTATTATGATCGAGGTGCCGCCGAGGGCGACCTGGATGCCGGTCCACATCTGATAGAAGATGGGGATTATCGCTATCATGGCGAGGCAGATGGCGCCGACTATCGTTATCTTGTTGAGGACGCGCTTGATATAATCGGCAGTCGGGGCGCCGGGACGGAGTCCGAAGACAAATCCGCCGTTTTTCTGGATGTTGTTGGCCATCTCGACAGGGTTATACTGAACCGAGACGTAGAAGAAATTGAAGGCTATGATGAGAATGAAATAAACCAGCGCGTAGGCCCACGAGGTGTAACCGAAGTTCTGGTTGAGCCACGTCGCGAAGCCGCTGTTCGGGAAGAAGCTGGCGATAAGGCTCGGCATCGACACGAAGGCCGAAGCGAAGATTATCGGCAGAACGCCCGACATGGTGACTTTCAGGGGGAGGAAGGTGGACTGACCGCCGTACATTTTACGGCCGACGACCTTCTTGGCATACTGAACGGGGATCCTTCTCTCGCCGTCGTTCATCGCGACTATCGCGACTATCATAAGGATGAAGATGACGAGGATGACGATGCCCCACGCGAGGCGCTGTTCCGCCGCCTGGAATACCTGGACGACGAAGGTGGGGAAACGGGTGACTATGCTGATAAAAAGAATTATCGAGATACCGTTGCCGATACCCTTCTGATTTATCAGTTCGCCCATCCACATTACTATCGCGGAACCCGCGGTGAAGCTGGCGACGATGACGGTGGCGACGAAGAACTTGTTGTAGTCGCCCGTCTCGAGGGCGCCGTAATTATCGAGGATGAAGAAGTAGCCGATGGCTTCGATGATACCCAGAACAATGGTGACGTAGCGGGTTATCATATTTATCTTCTTTCTTCCCTCCTCGCCTTCCTTCTGCAGTCTTTCGAGAGCGGGGATGGCGTAGGTGAGAAGCTGGATGATTATCGACGCGTTGATGTAGGGAGAGACCGACATTGCGAGGAGCGAGGCCTTTTCAAGGCTGCCGCCCGACAGCATGTTCAGGTATCCGAACATCGAGTTGGCGAGGGTCGTCTCGCTCGACAGCGAAAATAGACTCTCGAGAGTCGCCTTATTCATGAAGGGGACGGTTATGACCGAACCGATCTCGAATAGAAGAATTATGAAGATGGTGAAAAATATCTTCTTTCTGAGGTCGGGGATCTTAAAGGCGTTCTTGATGGGATCGAGTATCACCTCAGATCACCTCCGCCTTACCGCCTGCCGCCTCAATCTTCTCCTTCGCGGTCGCAGTGAACTTCGCGGCTTTCACCGACACGGCCTTCTTGATCTCACCGTTACCGAGCACCTTGAGTCCGTCTCCGGAACGGCTGATGACGCCGGCCTCGAGCAGCGACTCGACGGTGGCCTCTTTGCCGGTAAATCTTTCAAGGTCGGATACGTTTACGGTGACGTAGTCTTTTGCGAAATGGTTATGGAAGCCGCGCTTCGGGAGTCTTCTGGTTATGGGCATCTGACCGCCTTCAAAGCCGCGTCTGACGCCGCCGCCCGAACGCGCGTTCTGGCCCTTGTGACCCTTGCCTCCGGTTTTGCCGTTTCCGGTGCCGGGGCCTCTGCCCTTTCTCTTGGCTTCGGTCTTCGACCCGGGCGCGGGAGCTAACTCATTGAGTTTCATTGATTTGACACCTCCTAAGTTGTTTACTCGGCCTTCGCGGCGGGTTTCTTAGCCGCGGGCTTTTTGGCCGGAGCCTTCTTCGGGGCTTCTTCGCCTTCCGCTTTGGGAGCGGCGGCTTTTTTGGCCGCGGGCTTCTTGGCGGGGGCTTTTTCGGCCTTCGGAGCGTCGGTCTTGGGCGCCGCTTCGGCGGCGGGCTTTTCGGCCTTCGGGGCCGCCTTCTTGGCGGGAGCCTTCGGGGCCGCGGCCTTTACCGCTTCTTTCTTGGTTTCGGTCTTCTCTTCGGCTTTGGGCTCCGCCTTCTTGGCGGGGGCCTTTTTGGCCGCGGGCTTTTTGGCCTCGACTTCGACGACGCCGACGTAAACCGACTTGTTCTCGTGAAGCTCGCCTTCGGTCACCTTGAGCATGAAAGCTATCTTCTTTATCTTGCCGCGGGTGGCTTCGTTATCGGGCTGGACGGAGAAATCGCCGGGTCTTTTGAGACCGAGGGAATTGGCGGTGGCTATCTGGTCCTGTTTTCTCGCTATAAGACTCTTGGTGAGTTCTATCGTAAGCATTTTAGCCATTGCGTTTTCCTCCTTATGCGCGCGTTACCGCTTCGGCGGAAATGCCTCTGGTAGCGGCAACGTCTTCGACGTTACGGAGAGTCGCAAGGCCGTTGAAAACCGCCGTGACGACGTTCTTCGGGTTTCTCGACTTCAGAGCTTTCGTTCTGATGTCCTTGATGCCTGCCATCTCCAAAACGGCGCGGACGGCGCCGCCGGCTATGATGCCGGTACCGGGGGCGGCGGGCTTCATTATGACCTCGGAGGCTCCGAACTTGCCGATGACCTCGTGAGGAATAGTGGTGTCTTTAATGGCGACCTTGATGAGATTCTTCTTGGCGTCCTCGATGCCCTTCTTGATGGCCTCGGGAACTTCGGAAGATTTGCCGAGACCGAAGCCGACGATGCCGTCCTCGTTGCCGACGACGACGAGCGCCGCGAACTTGAAGATACGGCCGCCTTTGACGGTCTTGGATACTCTGTTTATGACAACGAGCTTCTCTTTAAGGTCGAGAGTGGATGCGTCTATTATCTGTGACATGGTCTTCCTCCTCAGAACTTGAGTCCGCCCTCGCGGGCGCCCTCAGCCAATTCCTTGATCCTGCCGTGGTAAAGGTAGCCGCCGCGGTCGAAGACGACCGTTTCGATCTTGGCGTCAAGCGCCTTCTTGGCGATGACGAGACCGAGCTTCTTCGCGGCTTCCTTGTTGCCGCCGTAACCTTCGACGTCCTTAAGAGTAGAGGCCGAAACCAGCGTTACTCCCTTGACGTCGTCGATTATCTGAGCATAGATGTGGCGCTCGGAACGGAAGACGTTTAAGCGCGGGCATTCCGCGGTGCCGCTTATCTTGCCGCGGACACGGGTGTGTCTCTTGGCGCGTTCGGCTTTCCTGTTGATCTGTTTGACCATACTGTCTTTCCTCCTTACTTCTTCGCGCTCTTGCCGGCCTTGCCCTCTTTGAGGTGGACGACTTCGCCGGCGTATCTTATGCCCTTGCCGTGATAGGGCTCGGGAGCCCTTATCTTTCTGATGACGGCGGCGTATTCGCCGACCGCCTGCTTGTCGATACCGGTGACCAGTATCTGATTCGGCTGCGGGACTTCAAGCTTGACAAGATCGGTATCGCTTATGACCACGGGGTGCGAATAACCGATGGTGAGGGTGACGTCTTTTCCGCTCTTGGCGGCACGGTAGCCGACGCCGACTATTTCGAGCATCTTGCTGTAACCGTGGGTGACGCCCTCGATCATGTTCTTTATAAGGGTTCTGGTGAGACCGTGAGCCGCTCTCTTCTCCTTTTCGTCGCCGTCGCGTTCGACCTTTACGTGGCCGTCCTCGACTTTGACGGATACAAGATGAGAAAGCTCTCTCTCAAGCGAGCCCTTGGGGCCCTTGACGGCGATATGGGAGCCGTTAAGAGCGACGTCGACGCCCGCGGGGATGGCTATGGGCATTCTTCCTATACGTGACATCTTAACTTACCTCCGTTACCAAATGAATGCCAGCACTTCGCCGCCGACATTTTCTTTTCTCGCCGCTTTATCGGTCATGATGCCCTTGGAGGTGGAAACGAGCGCTATTCCGAGGCCTCTCATGACGCGGGGCATGTTCTCGCTGTTGGCGTAGACGCGGAGACCGGGCTTGGAGACTCTTTTGAGTCCGCTTATGGCTCTCTCCTTGTTGGCGCCGTACTTCAGGGTGATGGTGATGACGCCCTGACGGCCGTCGTCGACCACTTCGTAATCTTTAATGTAGCCTTCGTTCTTGAGTATCTCGGCTATCGCCTTCTTCATCTTGGAAGCGGGGACGTCTACCTTCTCGTGCTTCGCGGAGTTGGCGTTGCGGATCCTCGTGAGCATATCGGCTATAGGATCGGTGCAATACATTTCACATACCTGCCTTTCCCTTACCAGCTTGCCTTTTTCACGCCCGGAATCTCGCCCTTGTAGGCAAGATTGCGGAAGCAAATACGGCAAATACCGTATTTTCTGAGGTAGGCGTGCGGTCTGCCGCAGATCTGGCATCTGTTATACTCTCTGGTCGAGAACTTCTGAGCTCTCTGCTGTTTGTTCTTAAGTGACGTTTTAGCCATTATAACTCCTCCTTACTTCGCGAAGGGAGCGCCCATAAGGGTCAAAAGCTCTCTTGCCTCTTCGTCGGTCTTCGCGGTAGTAACGATGATTATATCCATTCCGCGGATCTTATCGATCTTATCGTATTCGATCTCGGGGAATATGAGCTGCTCCTTGACGCCGAGCGCATAGTTGCCGCGGCCGTCGAAGGCGTTGGGATTGATGCCCTTGAAGTCTCTGACTCGGGGGAGCGAGACCGCGAAGAGCTTCTCGAGGAATTCATACATCCTGCTGCCTCTTAAGGTGACCTTGACGCCTATGTTCATGCCCTGACGCACTTTGAAGTTGGCGACCGATTTTCTCGCCTTGGTGATAACGGGCTGCTGGCCGGTGATGGTGCGAAGATCGCCGATGACGTTCTC
>JAEEIO010000144.1 GCA_016281405.1 Clostridiales bacterium
AACAGAAAAGACATAGAGGCGGCCGCCGACGCCCTTAAAGGCGCCGAGCTCCCCATCATACATACCTTTATAGCCACCTCGCCCGTCCATATGGAGTATAAACTCAAAATGAAGCCCGAGGACGTTTTGAGTCTTTCAGCAGAAATGGTCGCCTTCGCGAAAAGCAAGGTGAGCGACGTCGAGTTCTCGGCCGAGGACGCCTTCAGAAGCGACCGCGAGTTTCTCGTCCGCGTGCTCGAAGGGGTCATAAAGGCGGGCGCGACGAGGATAAACATCCCCGACACCGTCGGATATTCCACCCCCGACGAGACCGAGGCGCTTTTCCGTTATCTTTTTGAAAACGTAAAGGGCATTGAAAAGGTCATCGTCTCGGCACATTGTCATAACGATCTCGGCATGGCCGTCGCAAACAGCATAGCGGCTCTCGCGGGCGGCGCCGCGCAGATAGAATGCGCCGTCAACGGCATAGGCGAGAGGGCGGGCAACGCCGCGCTCGAGGAGGTCGTAATGGCGATAGCGACGAGAGGCGCGGCCTTCGGCTGCGAGACGGCGGTAAACACCCGTCAGCTTTACAGGACGAGCAAACTGCTCTCGAAGATCGTCGGCGTAAGCGTCACGCCAAACAAGGCGATAGTCGGTGAAAACGCCTTCGCGCACGAGGCGGGCATACATCAGCACGGAGTGCTCGCAAACCGCGAGACCTACGAGATAATGACGCCCGAGTCGGTCGGCGTCGTCAAAAGCGACATCGTGCTCGGCAAGCATTCGGGACGTCACGCCTTCGCCGAAAAAATAGGCGAGCTCGGCTTCAGGCTGGACGACTCCAAGCTTGACGACGCCTTCGAAAAGTTCAAGGCGCTTTGCGACCGCAAAAAGAAGGTCTCCGACATCGACCTCGAGGCGCTCATTTACAACGATATTCTGAAGATAAAAGAGACCTACACGCTCGACCGCTTCGTCGTAAACTGCGGAAACACCATAACCTCCAACTGCGTTTTACGCCTCCTTTATAACGGCGCGCCGCTCGAAGAGAGCGGAATAGGCGAGGGCCCCGTCGACGCCGCCTACAAGGCGGTCGAAAAGCTGACGGCGGCGGGCGCCAAGCTCGAAAGCTACAAGATCCGCTCGGTGACCGAAGGCGAGGACGCCCTCGGCGAAGTGACGGTCAAGCTGAAAATCGCCGATAAAATCTACGTCGGCCGCGGCGTTTCGCCCGACGTTATCGAGTCGAGCATTTTAGCCTATCTCGACGCTGAAAACAAATATTTTTACGAGAGGGACCGTCAGTAAGCGGCCTGAAACGGGAAGAAAAAGATGACGGATAACCGTAAAGTCAAAATACTTGACACTACTTTGAGAGACGGAACGCAGAGCGAAGACATAAGTTATTCCGTCGAAGATAAAATCAAGATAGCCAAAGAGCTTGACGCCCTCGGGATAGATTATATCGAGGGCGGCAATCCCTTCTCGAACGAGACCGACCGCGCCTTTTTCGAGAGGATGAAGGGGGAAAGGCTGTCGGCGAGGCTCGTCGCTTTTTGCAGCACGCGAAGGAAAGAGACGGCGGCCGAAGACGACGAGAACCTCCGCGCCGCGCTTTGCGCGGACACCCCCGCCGTCTCTGTTTTCGGCAAGTGTTACGATATGCAGGCCGAAAAGATACTCGGCGTAAGCTTAAAAGAAAACCTCGCGATGATAAAGGAAAGCGTCGCTTTTCTGAAGACGGCGGGACGCGAGGTGATATTCGACGCCGAGCACTTTTTCGACGGCTTGAAAAGCAACCGTAAATACGCGCTCGAATGCCTTAAGGCCGCCTCTGATGCGGGCGCCGATATAATCTGCCTTTGCGACACAAACGGCGGAAGCCTTCCCGAAGAGATAGCGAAAGGCGTAAAGGCCGCTTTGAAGTCGACGAAAAAACCCGTCGGCATCCATTGCCACAACGATATGGGCCTCGCCGTCGCCGGCACCATGGCCGCCGTAGAGGCGGGCGCCTCGCACGTCCAGGGGACGCTTCTCGGCGTCGGCGAAAGGTGCGGAAACGCCGAGCTTTCGAGTCTTATTCCGAATCTCGAACTTAAACTCGGTATCGGGACGATAGGCCGTGAAAAACTGAAAAGTCTTTACTCCGTCTGCCGCCGCGTGGCGCAGATTTCGAATATGTCGGTGTGGAAGGGAAAGCCCTACGTCGGCAATTCCGCCTTCGCCCACAAGGGCGGAATGCACATCGACGCCGTCATGAAAAAAAGCGAGTCGTTCGAGCATATCCCGCCCGACGCCGTCGGAAACGAGAGAAGGTATCTCTTCTCGAACGTCTCGGGCAGAGCCGCGGCGCTCTTTGCCGCGAGAAAGGTCGAGCCGTCCTTGACGAAGGACGACCCCGCCGTTTCGCGTCTTATCGAGAAGATCAAAAAGCTCGAGGACTCGGGCTACCGCTTCGAGGCGGCCGAGGCGAGCCTCGACCTTCTTGTGCGAAAAGAACTCGGCAGGTATAAGGACTTTTTCAGCCTCGAAAGCTTTGACATCGAAGAAAACTACGCCCTCGGCGTCTGCGCCTCCACGGCCGATATCACCATTTCCGTGGGCGGCGAAAAGAAGACTGCGTCGGCAACGGGCATAGGCCCCGTCCACGCGCTCGACAAGGCGATAAGGGAGGCCGTGGCGGCCGAGTTTCCGCGGCTTGCGGCGGTGCACCTCGTCGACTACAAGGTCAGGGTCATGACGCCCGAATCGGCTACGGCGGCGACCGTCGCGGTGCTTATAGACTCCACCGACGGAAGCAGAAACTGGTCGACCGTCGCGGCGTCGGTCGACGTCATACAGGCGAGCGCCAACGCTCTCGCCGACGCCTACGACTATTACCTCCAGCTTTACGGGAAGGAGCTTTGATATGACTTTAACCGAAAAACTGCTTTCCGCCGCGGCGGGAAAAGAAGTGAAGGCGGGCGACCTCGTCACCGTCCCGCTCGATCTCGTCATGGCTAACGACATAACGGGAATACTTGCCGTAAAGCTTTTGGAAAAATACGGTCTTAGGCCGGGCGTCCCTGAGAAGACCGTCTTCGTGCTTGACCATTTCACCCCGAATAAAGACATTCTCTCGGCCGAAAACTGCCGCGTGATAAGGGAATACTGCAAAAAATACGGCATCAGATGCCTCGAGGGCGCGGATGGCGGCATAGAACACGCCCTTTTGTCGGAGATCGGAGCGGTGACGGCGGGCGACCTCGTGATAGGCGCCGACTCCCACACCTGCACCTACGGCGCCGTCGGCGCTTTTTCGACGGGCGTCGGCTCGACCGATATGGCCGCCGCGGCCGTATCGGGAAAGACGTGGCTGAAAGTCCCGGAGACTATAAAAGCAGAGCTTTCGGGAAGGCTTCCGGAATACACCTCGGGAAAGGACGTCGTGCTTTCGCTTATCGGCGAGATCGGCGTCGACGGCGCGGCATACCGCTCGCTCGAGTTTACGGGCGAGGGCGCGGCGACGCTTTCGATGGAAGACCGCTTTACGATATGCAATATGGCTATTGAAGCGGGCGCCAAAAACGGCGTTTTCGAGGCCGACGGAAAGACGCTTGAATATTTGAAATCCCACGGCGCGAAGGAGCCGAAAGTGTTTAAGGCGGACAAGGACGCCGACTATTCGGGAACTGTCAAAATCAATCTCGGGGAGGTTGTCCCGACCGTCGCCTGCCCGAGCCTGCCTTCAAACGTGAGGGCGGCAAGTGAACTTAAAAATATAAAAATCGATCAGGTCGTGATAGGCTCCTGCACCAACGGCAGACTCGGCGACCTTCACCGCGCCGCCGCTTTGCTAAAAGGCAAAAAGGTCGCCGCGGGCGTGAGAGCGATAGTTATTCCCGCGACGCAAAGGATATATAAAGAAGCGCTTGCGGACGGCACGCTTTCGACCTTTGCCGACAGCGGCTTCATAATCTCTGCGCCAAGCTGCGGACCGTGCCTCGGCGGACATCTCGGCATTCTTGCCGAGGGCGAAAGGTGCGTTTCGACCACCAACCGAAACTTCGTCGGCCGTATGGGACACGTAAAGTCGGAGGTCTATCTCGCCTCACCCGAAACGGCGGCCGCGTCGGCCCTGGCGGGATATATTTGCGATCCTTCGGAGGTGACAAAATGAAAGTGAAACTTGGCAGGGTTTTTCGCTTCGGCGACAATATCGACACCGACGTTATAATCCCCGCGAGATACCTGAATCTCACCGAGCCTTCGGAGCTTGCGGCCCATTGCATGGAGGACGCCGACCGTGAATTCGTAAATAAAGTCAGGGCGGGCGACGTGATTGTCGCGGGCAAAAACTTCGGCTGCGGCTCGTCGAGAGAGCACGCGCCGAAGGCCATAAAGGCGGCGGGCGTATCTTTAGTCATCGCCGAAAGCTTCGCCCGCATTTTTTACAGAAACGCCATAAATATCGGACTTCCGATAGTCGAGTGCGCCGCCGCGGCGGAAATAGCCGAGGGCGACGTGATATCGGCCGACTTCGACGCGGGCGTGATATACGACGAAACAACGGGGAAAAGCTTTGCCGCCGCGCCGTTCCCGCCGTATATAAAAGATATTATAGCCTCGGGCGGACTTCTGGAAATGCTTTGCGGGAAAGAGGGAAACAAATGAAAATGAATATCGCCCTTCTGAAAGGCGACGGCATCGGCCCCGAAATAATAAACGAGGCGGTAAAGGTATTAAACGCCGTCGGAAAAAAATTCGGGCATACCTTTGAATACACAGACCTGCCGATAGGCGGCTACGCCATAGATAATTACGGCCTTCCGCTTCCCGACGAGACCGTGGCGGGATGCAAAGCCGCCGACGCGGTGATGCTCGGCGCCGTAGGCGGCCCGAAGTGGGACGCCATGCCGCCGGAAAAACGTCCGGAAAAGGGCTTGCTCGGCATAAGAAAGGCCCTTTCGCTATACGCCAACCTTCGTCCCGTGAAGCTCTTTCCGCCGCTCGCGTTCGCAAGCCCGATAAGAGCCGATATCAGGGATAAAGGCATAGACCTTGTCATTGTCCGCGAGCTTACGGGCGGCATATATTTCGGAAAAAAGAGCGAAAGCGTTTCGGGCGGCAGGGCCGTCGCTCTCGACGAGTGCGTCTACTCCGAAGAGGAGATAGACAGGCTCTTGAAGGTCGGCTTCGAACTTGCGGGCAGCCGCGGAAAAAAGATCTGCCTTGTCGACAAGGCGAACGTCTTGAAGACCTCGGCGCTCTGGCGTAAGAGGTTTTACGAAATCGGCGGGAATTATCCCGATATAGAAAAGAGCGTAATGCTCGTAGACAACGCCGCGATGCAGCTCGTGAGGGCGCCTTACGCCTTCGACGTAATAGTCACCGAAAATATGTTCGGAGATATTCTCTCCGACGAGGCGGCGGTTTTGACGGGTTCTATAGGCCTTATTCCGTCGGCGTCGCTCGGCGAGGGCGGCTTCGGACTTTACGAGCCCATTCACGGCTCGGCGCCCGACATAGCGGGGACGGGAAAAGCCAACCCCGTTGCGACGATACTTTCGGCCGCGATGATGACAGGGACCACCTTCGGACTCAAAGCCGAGGCGAAGGCCGTTGAAAACGCCGTCGCCGCCGCGCTTACAAAATACAGGACCGCCGACGTTTACACGGGCGCGGAAAAGCTCGTCTCCACCTCGGAAATGGGCGACGCCGTCGCGGCGCTTTTGGAGAATAACTGATGCAAAGATTTTTCGCCGTCGTCCACGACGGAAAAGCCGTCATAGACGGAGAGGATTATATTCACCTGACCCGCTCGCTTCGCGTAAAGACGGGCGACCGCGTCGCGCTTACCGACGGCGTCTTTTGTTATGACGCCGTCATAACCTCGATCGACTCGGAAAAGGCCGTGCTTTCGGCCGTCCGCGCAGAGGCGGAGGGCGTCGAGCCGCGCCGCAGAATCACGCTTATTCAGGGCTTTCCGAAGGGCGACAAAAGCGAGTTTATTACGCAGAAATGCACCGAGCTCGGCATTTTCGAGATACGTTTTTTTATGTCCGACAGAAGCGTCGTAAAACTTGACGAAAAACAGCGTAAAGCAAAAGCCGAAAGGCTTTCGAGAGTGGCGGCTTCGGCCTCGGAGCAGTCGGGAAGGCTCATTACGCCCGAAGTGTCGATATTTCCGTCGCTCGCGTCGGCGCTTGAGGGCGTTTCCGACGGCTTTTTGCTTTACGAAAAAGAGCGGAAAAAGAGTCTTAAAGAGGCGGTCGGAGCCTTTTCGGGCGACTTCGCCTTTATAATCGGAGCCGAGGGCGGCATAAGCGAAAAAGAGGCAGAACTTTGCCAAAACAAAGGCGTTTTTCCCGTGACGCTCGGGCGCCGCATCCTTCGCACCGAGACGGCGGCCGTCGCCGTGACGGCGGCGGTCATGTGCCTTTTGGGCGAGCTCGGACCGTAAAAGGCTGAAAATATCGTGAAATATCATAAAAAACGGTTTACTTAAATCTTATTTTATGTTATTATATAATAAATATGCGCCGAACGCCTTTTTCGGCGTCGGAAACGGGAGGGAACAGAGGCTTGGCAAGAGTAATATCGGTTTTGTCCGGAAAGGGCGGCGTCGGGAAGACATTTTTCTCGGCAAACGTCTCGGCCGCGCTTTCCGATCTGAATAAAAAAACGCTCGCCGTCGACCTCGACGTCGGACTCCGCAACCTCGACCTCGCGCTCGGCATGCAGGACTCCTCGCCCTTCGACCTCGCCGACGTCGTCTCGGGCGAAACGCCCGCCGGGCAGGCCATAGCCGTCCACCCGCTTCATAAAAATCTTTACTTTCTCGGCGGCGCGCAGTTTGCCGACTTTTCAGACATCCCGGAAGAAAGCCTTGAAAAGCTCATTGAGGACTTTAAAGAGGAATACGAGTATATAATCATCGACTGTCCCGCGGGAGTGGGCAGAGGCTTTAAGGTCGCCGCGAAGCTTTGCGACTCGGCGGTCTTAGTGACCACCCCCGAAAACTCGGCCGTCCGCGACTGCGAGAGGACGGCGTCGCTCCTTCGCGAATGCGGGGTGGACGACATTTATCTCGCCGTCAACCGCGTCCGCCCGAAGGAGATAAAAAAGTCATGGCTCCTCAATATCGACGATATTATAGACACCGTCGGCGTTAAGCTTCTGGGACTTATCCCCGAGGACCCCGCCGTATCGGTCAGATACAACAGAGGCGAGCTTGCCGTCGACTCCAAAAAGGCTAAAAAACAGGCCATAGCCGTCAAAAACATTGCCAAGCGTATCACCGGTGCGAAAACGCCGCTTTACCGTTTCTGGTAAGAAAGAGGGAATATATTATGAATATCGCGCTTATAGCAAGCGACAAGAAAAAAGAGCTTATGGTGCAGTTCTGCATAGCGTATTGCGGCATTTTGAGCCGACATAACCTTTGCGCCACGGGGACCACGGCAAAGCTTGTGTCGGAGGCCACGGGCCTTAAGATACAGTCGTTTTTGAGCGGCGTCCACGGCGGCGACGAGCAGATAGCGGGGCGAATTGCCTATAACGAAATAGACGTTCTCATCTATTTTCGCGACCCGCTTTCGCAAAACGGCTCCGACCCCGACCAGTCCTCGCTTTTAAGACTTTGCGATATGCATAACATCCCCGTCGCGACCAACGCGGCCACGGCCGAGATAATAGTGATGGCGCTCGAAAGAGGCGACCTCGGCTGGCGGGATATCGTAAACCCGAAAAAATAACTACCGCCGTCCGCACCCCGAGGGGAGCGGACTTTGCGGCTTTTGAAAAGGAAATAATATGAAACTTATAACCAAAGCGCCGAGAGGCACGGCCGACGTTTTGCCGCCCGAGACGGCTAAATGGCAATACGTTCTGAATACGGCCAAGAAGGCCGCGGCCGACTTTAACTTAAAAGAAATCAAGACCCCCGTTTTCGAGCACACCGAGCTTTTCGAGCGGGGCGTCGGCGGCACCACCGACGTAGTTCAGAAGGAAATGTATACCTTCCTTGATAAGGGCGAGAGAAGCATAACCCTTCGTCCCGAGGGGACGGCTTCGGTCGTCCGCGCCGTTCTGGAAAGCGGCGTATACGGCGGACTTATGCCGCTCAAATACTATTACGAGATATCCTGTTTCCGCTACGAAAAACCGCAGGCGGGAAGACTTCGCGAGTTCCACCAGTTCGGGGCCGAGATTTTCGGCGCGAAGAGCGTGGCGGCCGACGTCGAGATAATAACGCTCGGCGCCGAGATACTCCGCCGCCTCGGGATTAAAGACGTAAGGCTTGCGATAAACTCGATAGGCTGTAAGGAGTGCCGCGCCGAATACCGTAAGGCGCTCGTAAACTACTTTTCCGATTACAAAGACAAACTCTGCGAGACCTGTCTCTCGAGACTTGAGAAGAATCCCATGCGCATACTCGACTGCAAGTCGGAGATTTGCCGCGGGATAAACAAGGGCGCGCCCTCGATTTTAGATTATCTTTGCGACGACTGCAAAAAGGATTTCGAGGAGCTGAAAAAGAACCTCGACGCCGTCGGACTCGAATACGAGGTCGACGACAGGGTGGTAAGGGGCCTCGATTATTACAACGGCGTCGTCTTCGAGTTCTCAAACGCCTCGATAGGCGCCCAGGCCCAACTTTTAGCGGGCGGCCGCTACGACGGCCTTGCCGCCGAGATAGGCGGGGAAGAGCTCGCAGGACTCGGTTTCGGCATGGGCATTGAAAGAATAATTCTCGTCATGGAAAATCAGGGCCTTTTCGGCGACATAGCCGAGAAGAAGGATATTTTCATAGCGAACGTCGGCGAAAACGGTATGGCCGAGGCCGTAAAGCTCGTAAACGCCCTTCGCAAAGACGGCCTTTCGGCCGAATGCGAGCTCTGCGGAAGAGGACTTAAAGCGCAGCTTCGCTACGCCGACAAAAACGGCTATCGCTACACCGCCGTCATAGGCGACGACGAGGTGGCAAGCAAAACTCTGAAACTCAAAAATATGCAAATCGGCGAGTCGACGGACGTCCCGTTTGAAAAACTTGCCGACGCCGTAAAAGAAGGACGGTAATACAAATGGCGGAATCAATGCACGCTAAAAGAACGGACAGATGCGGAAATTTAAGAAGGGAAGACGTCGGCCGCACCGTGACGCTTTGCGGATGGGTCGCGAAGAGGCGTAATCTCGGAAGTCTTCTCTTTATCGATTTGAGAGACGTCTCGGGCGTCGCTCAGATTACCTTCGACGACACCGTCGACAAGGGCCTTTTCGACAAAGCGAACGGCGTCCGCAGCGAATACTGCCTTTGCGTCACCGGCAAGGTAAGAGAGCGCGGCACCGACGAAAATAAAAAGATGGCGACAGGCGCGATAGAAGTGCTTGCCGAACGGTTAAGCATTCTTTCCAAGTCGGAAACGCCGCCGTTTGAGATAACCGGCGACTGCAACGCCGGCGAGGAATTAAGGCTCAAATACCGCTATCTCGACCTCCGGAGGACCGAGATAAAGGATTGCCTCGTCCTCCGTCACAAGGTCTGCAAGATAGCGCGCGACTACTACGACGCCAACGGCTTCCTCGAAATAGAGACCCCGATGCTCTGCAAGAGCACGCCCGAGGGCGCGAGAGACTATCTCGTCCCCAGCCGTCTCCACCACGGGAGCTTTTACGCCCTTCCGCAGTCGCCGCAGTTATATAAACAGCTTTTAATGGTCGCGGGCTACGACAGATATATGCAGATTGCCCGTTGCTTCAGGGACGAGGACCTTCGCGCCGACCGTCAGCCCGAGTTCACCCAGATAGACCTCGAGATGAGCTTCGTCGACGTCGACGACGTCATCACCGTAAACGAAGGCTTTTTGAAAAAGGTCTTCAAAGAAGTCCTTAGCGTCGACCTCAAGCTTCCGCTTCCGCGTATGCCCTACCGCGAGGCGATGGACCGTTTCGGCTCCGACAAGCCCGACCTCCGTTTCGGCTTTGAGATAAAAGACATAACCGAAATAGCCGCGGCCTCCGATTTCAAGGTCTTCAGGGACGCGGTCGAGCAGGGCGGCACCGTAAGAGGCATAAATATTAACGGTTTTGCCGACAAGATCTCCCGCAAGGAGATAGACAGCCTCACCGAATTCGCAAAGACCTACCGCGCCAAAGGCGTGGCGTGGCTTAAGTTTCAGGGCGGCGAGATAAGCGGCTCCTTCGCGAAGTTCATAACCGACGAGGAAAAGCTCAAAATCGCGTCCGCTTTCGGCGCGGGCGGCAACGACCTTATTCTCATAGTCGCCGACAAACCTAAGACCGTTTTCGCGTCTCTGGGCGCCTTACGCTGCGAGATAGCAAAGCGGCTCGGCGTCATAAAGAAAGACGACTACAAGCTCCTCTGGATAACCGAATTCCCGCTCTTCGAATACAGCGAGGAAGAGGAACGCTACGTCGCGATGCACCATCCCTTCACCTCGCCGATGGACGAGGATAAGGATATGATCGAATCGGCGCCCGATAAAGTGCGCGCCAAGGCCTACGACATCGTCTTCAACGGCGTCGAGGCGGGCGGCGGCTCGATAAGAATTCACGACGCCGACCTTCAGGAGCGGATGTTCCGCGCCATCGGCATTTCCGAGCGCGAGGCGAGGGTAAAGTTCGGCTATCTGCTTGACGCCTTCACCTACGGCGTCCCGCCGCACGGCGGCATGGCCTACGGCCTCGACAGACTTATCATGCTTCTTGCCGACACCCAGTCGATACGCGACGTCATAGCCTTCCCGAAGGTGCAAAACGCCTCAGAGCTTATGACCGAAAGTCCGTCCGAAGTGCCCGAAAAGAGCCTTTTGGAACTTGGTATCAAGCTTGCCGACGAGAAATAAATCTTTTCCCCGAAGAGGAGGAAGTTTATGATCAAAGTTTCCCATCTTACAAAAAAATACGGCGCGAAATACGCCGTGAACGACCTGTCGTTCGAGATAAACGAGGGCGAGGTCGTCGGGTTCTTGGGTCCCAACGGCGCCGGCAAGACGACGACCATGAATATTCTGACGGGTTATCTCTCGCCGACGTCGGGCACCGCCTCCGTGGGCGGCTTCGATATATACGATAACGCCGCGGAGTGTAAAAAGCAAATAGGGTATCTCCCCGAGCAGCCTCCCGTCTATAACGACATGACCGTCAAGGACTACCTCGATTTCGTTTACGACCTCAAAAAGTGCAGGCAGAAGAGAAACGAGCACCTTGCCGCCGTTATCGAGACGGTCAGGATAGAAGGCGTCTATAAACGCCTTATCGGCAACCTCTCGAAAGGCTACCGCCAGCGCGTCGGACTCGCCCAGGCGCTTATCGGAAACCCCTCCTGCCTTATTCTCGACGAGCCGACGGTCGGTCTCGACCCCAAGGAGATTATCGAGATACGTTCTCTTATCAGAAAGCTCGGGAAGAGCCGCACGGTAATACTGAGTTCTCACATACTCCCCGAGGTGCAGGCCGTCTGCGAAAGACTTCTGGTCATCTCCGAAGGCAGACTTGTCGCCGACGGCACGCCCGACGACCTTTCAGACGCGACCGCCTCTTCAAACCGCCTTTCGGTGAGGATCGCGGGACCCGAGCAGGAGGTCAAAAAGCTTTTAAAATCCATTACCGGCGTCAGATACTGCGAGACGACGACCAAAATCGAAAAAGGCGCCTGCGACTTTATTATCGAGTCGGCGCCCGACACCGACGTCCGCAGAATAATCTTCAACGAGCTCGCAAAGAAAAACTGGCCGATTTTAGGCTTAAAGCCGCTTGACGCCACTTTGGAGGACGCCTTCGTAAGGCTCGTCGACAGCCCGAACAACAAGGTGGGAGGGAAGAACAGATGACAGCCATATTCAAAAAAGAGTTCCGTTCGTGGTTTCTCTCGCCGATGGGCTATATAGTCCTCTTCGTCTTCGGTCTGCTTTCCGCCGCCCTCTATATGATGACGGTCGGCACCTCCGATATGACCGCCTATTTCAACAGCCTTCAGATGTTCGTCGCCTTTATCGTGGCGGTGCTCTGCATGAAGAGCTTTTCGGAGGAGCGCAAGACCAAGACCGAACAGCTTCTTCTTACCTCGCCCGTAAGCCTCTTCGGCATAGTCTTCGGCAAATTCGCCGCCTCCTTCGCGGTCTATTGCCTCTGTCTCGCCGAGACCCTCCCCGTCGTTCTCATAGTCGGGATGGCGGGCTCGCCCGACGCCGGCATAATAGCCGCGAGCTATCTCGGCTATCTGCTTTTGGGCGCGGCGCTCATTTCCATAGGCATCTTCTTCTCGTCGCTTACGCAAAACCAGATTATCGCCGCCATAGTCACCTTCCTCACCTTCGTGGGACTTATGCTTTCGAGCGCGCTTATCTCGGTCGTGATAAACATGATGACTTCTATCAACCGTTTCGTCTACGTTCTTTTAACGGCGCTCCTTTACGTCATCCCGCTCTTCGACCGCTACAGCGAATTCGCCTACGGCATGATAAATATTTCGACAGTTTTCTATTATCTCAGCGTTTCCGCCGTCTTCCTTTTCCTCACCGCGAGGGTGCTTGAAAAGCGGAGATGGAGTTAAAGGGGAGGTGTATTTGAAATGATGAGAAACAATAACGCCTTGCCCGGGGAAGAAAAGGCTTTGAAAAACAGAAAACTCCGTATTGGCACCGTAGCCACCCTTATAACCGTCGGCTTTATAGCCGCCGTGGTGCTCTTAAACGTGCTTCTTAACGTATTCGTCGAGCTTTTTCCGATGAAAGTCGACGTCACGTCCGCGCAGGTCTACAATCTCTCTGTCAACACCGAAGAATACCTCGCCACCGTCGACAAAGAGGTCGAGCTGATACTCGTTCAGAAGACAGAGACCCTCGAAAAGCTGCTTACAAACTATCTCGGGAACTACTACAAGGAAAACTACCTCACCGAGCTTTTCAAGAATTACGACATAAAGAGCGACAAGATCTCGCTCCGATACGTCGACCCGACCGCCGAGCCGCGTTTCTTCTCCGAAAGAAACATAACGAAAAGCTCCACCTCGATCATGGTCGTCTACTGCGCCGAAACCAACCGTCATAAGCTGATAACCATAAACGACGTCCTCGCCGAAGGCGAGAACGACACCGTGCTGCTTGACGCCGAAAAAGCCGTCACCTCGGCCATCATATACGTCTGCAAGGAGGAGATAAGGGATATACTCTTCCTCACTGGACACGAAGAGACGGGCTACGAATATCTCAGCGAGTTCTTCAAGTCCAACGGCTTCAACGTCGGCACCGTCACCCTCGAGCAGTCCGACGCCTTCGGTAAAAACACCGCGGCGCTCGTTATATGCGCTCCGAGACAGGATTTCTCCGAAAACGACGTAGCGCTTCTCAAAAACTTCATGCAGAACCCCGACGAGATGCGCGACTACAACCTCGGCAGAACGCTTTATGTAATTCTCGATAACGATTCGCCAAATCTCCCCAATTTCTACGCCTTTTTACGCGAATACTGCATCGTCCCCGTCGACGAATACGTCGTTGACGTCTCGACGCAGGGCACAGCCGTATTCAGCACAAGCAGCGCGAGAAGGACGGTCCTCAGCGTGACCTCGCCTTTTGAGGCGACGTCGGCCGGCATATCCAAAAAGCTTATAATGGCGGAGCAGTTCTCAAAGAGTTTTGAACTCCTCGAGATAGGCAAGGGCGAGTCGATCCATAACGTCGACCCGATACTCGTGACGTCCGAAAACGCCTACACCAAGCCCGTTATGACCAACCCGACCGCCGACTATTTCGAGTACGACGCTTCGACCGACAAAAAGGCCTCCCGCACCGTCGGCGCCCTCTCGACAAGATATTTCTTCGACGTCATAGAGCAGAAGACCTATTACGGCTATGTCGCCGTCATAGGCGGCGCCGAGTTCGTAGGCAACGTCTTTATGAGCAGCACCTCCTTCGATAACTCGGCGTTTATGAAAAACCTCATAAACACGACGATCGGCGACAACTCCATCGAAATTAACGTCGTTTCGCGCGACCTTTCGGCAGGCATGCTCGGCTTCCGGTCGCAGGGCGCCTACGTCTGGACCGTCATAGCGCTCTTTGCTTTGGCAGCAGTCTTCGGCATCATAGCGCTTGTAATCTTCATCAAACGCAGATTCATGTAAGAGTCGGGGGTGTTTGAAATCAAGAAGAATACCGTAATCTTAATAATTACCGCCGCGGTGCTCGTTCTGCTCACGGTGCTGACCGTCGTGCTTTTGAGTATTCCGAAAGAGAGCGGAAACGAAAGCAGCGTCCCCGACAGCTCCGCTACCTCCTCGACCGAAAACCACGCCTTTTTCGATTACGCCAAAGAGGATATAGTCTCGGTTGAAATATCTAACGAACACGGCGTTTACACCCTCGTCCGCGTGACCGAGGGCGAGACCTCCCGCATAGCGCTGGAGGGCAAGGAAAGCGAGACGCTTATGTCCTCGACCGCTTCGTCGGCCTTCAACGGCGCCGCGACCTTAAAGAGTAATAAGCTCGTCTCCGACGACGCCTCGAAGCTCTCCGAATACGGCCTCGACGATCCGTCGGTCACCGTCAAAACGACGCTGAAAGACGGCTCCGTCCACACACTGTATCTCGGCATCGAGTCGCCCGCGGGCGGCTTTTACGCCAACACCTCCGAGTCGACGGACGTCTACCTGATAACCGCCTTTTCGGCTTCATATTTCCGGAGCGCGAGGACGGATTACTATCCCACCGACCTGCTCGGCGCCTACGACGCCGCCGCCTTCCGCGGTCTCACGGTTTCGCGTCCCGGCGAAAAGGACATCGACGTCATCCGCCTCACCGACGAGGAATACGAGGCCGCCATGGACGCCGCAGAGGCGAACATAAAATCGCAGCACGAGCTCACGTCGCCCTTCAAATACGACGTCAACTCGGTCTATCTGCAAAGAGTCGTAGAGGCCGTTTCGGGTCTTAACGCGCTTGAGACCGTCACCGACGACGTCTCGGCGTCCTCGCTTGCGTCCTACGGGCTCGACAAGCCTAAAACGCTTCTCATAAAGGACGACAGCAAAAAGCTTCTTATAGGCAGTAAATCGTCGACGGCGGACGTCTATTACGTCATGCTCGACGGCAGGGGAGTCGTATACGCGGCCTCCGCTGACAGCCTCTCGTTTATAGAGGACGGCGCCGACCGCTACGCCTACACGATGATAGGTCTCGTCGCGCTCAAAAACGTAAAGAGCCTCGTTATCGAGACGGCAGATAAAAAATACGATTTTATCTGCAACGATTTCGACGACCTGCAAAACCTCGAGGTCTCCTGCGACGGAAAGGAACTGCCGCCCGACGAGTTCAAAAAACTCTATCAGCAGATATTCTCGGCCACGCAAAACGGACTTGCCGAAAAGCCCTCGAGCGACCTTTATCTCCGCGTAACCTACAATAAGCGGGACGGTTCGAAGGTCGTAATGGAATATTATAAGATAGATATAACCCGTTACTACGCCGAGGTAAACGGCGTCGGCATTTTCTCGGTAAAGGCCGACATGGTCGAAAAGATAGCCGCCGACTGCGAGCGAATAATGAACGGCGAAATAATCACGCTGGTCTGATCTGAAAAAACAAAAACCTCCATCCGCAAGGATGGAGGTTTTTTACGTCATAAATCACATTCTCCCGCATATTCTTTTACAAAAAGGAGGAAGCGAAAATGGAGGGCGTGAAAAAGACATCGGAATTCGATTCGGCCGTGTCGGCGCTGCCTTGCGAGATAAGGAGCCGACTTTTGAGAATAAGTCCCGAGAAAAAGGCGGCGGCGACGGAGATCCGCTTCCGCGCGGGGCGGCGGGCCTCGCTCACAATCGGCGGCAAGGCCGTCCCCGTGGACGAAAGCCTCTTCGCCCTCGGCGACTATCTCCCGGTTTTTACCGAAAAAAGCGATATAGCTGAAATCATAAAGACCCTGTGCGACCGCTCGGTCTACGCCAGGGCCGAGGAGCTGAGAGAGGGATATCTTACCTATAAAGGCGGACACCGCGCGGGCGTCTCGGGCACGGCGGTCGTTAAGGACGGCCGCGTCTCGGCGCTTCGTGACGTGACCTCGATAAACATCCGCGTCGCGCGGTTTATCGACTCCGCGGCCGACGGGCTTTTACGTTATATAACGGACGGCGAGCGTCTATCGTCCTTGCTTCTGGCTTCGCCGCCGGGCGGCGGTAAAACGACGGCTTTGCGGGCGCTTGCCCGAAGGCTTTCCGAACGGGGTAAGCGGGTGGCGGTAGTAGACGAGCGGGGAGAGGCGTCGGGCTTCGACCTCGGCGAAAACACCGATATTTTAAGCTTTTACCCTAAGGCCGAGGGAATTATGACGGCCGTCCGAAGCCTTTCGCCCGACGTCGTGATTTGCGACGAGGCGGGCGGTAAAGCCGATATCGAGGCCCTTTCGGACTGCTTTCGTCTCGGCGCGGCGGTGGTCGTCACCGTTCACGCCGCCTCGCTTTCGGATATTGCCTCGCGCGAGGCTATACGGCCTGTTTTAAAAGGCGGCGGCGTTTCGACGGTCGTTGTTTTCGGCGGCGCCGACGCGCCCGGTGTGATAAGAGAGGCGGCGAGGGCGGATGAGTTTTTTTCTTAAACTTTTATCGTCGGCCTTACTGTTTTCGGGCAGTATGACCTTCGCCGTCTGTCTTTCGAAAAAGCCCGAAAGGGCGCTTCGCTACGCCGAAACGCTCTCCGACGACGCGTCGGAGCTTTGCGACAGGATAAAGACCCTCGGACTGCCCCTTCGCGAGGCTATTGCGGCGTTGCCTTCCGAAAACGGTTTTTTTAAAGAGCTGAAAAAAGAGACGGCGGGCGGGAAGGACATAGCCTTCGCGGCAAGGACCGTTGCCGACCGCGCGGAAAAAGAAGGTCTTCTGACGTCCGCCGCGAGGCAAAGCCTTTGCGACCTCTTCTCGCGTCTCGGAGAGGGGAGCGCCGAAAACCAGGAAACGCTTATAAGCGGGTTTATTGACCGTATGGCGGATATCAAAAAAGAACTTGCCGAGTCGGCCGCCAAAACGAAAAAGCTCTGCCTCGCTCTCGGCGCGGCGGCGGGGCTTACGGCGGCAATAATGACGTTGTGAGGACGGGAATAAATGGATATAGACGTTATCTTCAAAATCGCGGCGATAGGAATCGTGATAGCCGTCGTCGACCAGATCCTCAAAAAGAGCGGCAAGGAGGAGTATTCGATGATGGTGACCGTCGTCGGACTCGTCGTCGTGCTGCTTCTGACGGTCGATAAAATAAAACTGCTTTTCGACACCGTCCGTCAGGTGTTTAACCTATGACCGTCGCCGAGCTTATTTCGGTCTGCGGCGCGGCGCTGGCGGCGGCCGCCGTGGCCGTCTGGCTTAAAGGCATAAAGCCGGAGTTTTCGATAGCCGTTACGGCCGTCACGGGCGCGGCTATTACCGTTTTCGCGCTTTTGAGACTGACGCCCGCCCTCTCTTTCGCGAGGACTTTTTCCGCGCTTGCTTCAAACGCCGATTTCGGGACGGTTATAAGAATAATGGCCGTCGCCGTCGTAATAGAGCTCGCGGCCGACGTCTGCCGCGACGCCGGCGAGAGCGCTGCGGCTTCGCGGGTGGAACTTTTGGGCAAGGTCGCCGTCATAATAACCGCCCTGCCGCTTTTCAAAAGCGCCGTCTCGCTCATAACGGAGGTTGCAAAATAAAAAGTGAAAAAAGCGGTATTCTTAATGATCGCGTTCGCGGCGCTCGTCCTTTTCTCGCTTTGCGCTAAAGGCGCGACGGTTTCGGAAATACTCGAACAAAGCGGCGCGGGGGCGCTTTACGGTGAAAGCGACGGTCTCACGCCCGAAAACCTCGGCGAGAAGGTGAGCTTTTCGGCCGTGGCGAAATTTCTTATCGACGCCTTCAAAACCGCCTTTTCGGAGGAAAGCGGCTTTTTCGCCCTGATTGCCGCGGTGACGCTCGCGGCGGCCTTTTTCGGCGCGATAAAGGGCGGATTTACGGCCTTTAACACGGAGGCGGTCACCGACACCGCCGTTATGACCGCCGTAATACTTATAACGTCGAAAAACTTTTCGTCCATGTGCCAAACGGCCGAAAACGCCGTAAACAGCCTATGCGCCTTCACAAAGTCGCTTATCCCCGTCGTTTCGACCCTTATTCTGTCGTCGGGAAAACCCGCGTCGGCCGCCGCGTCGGAGACCTTTCTTTTCGTCGCCTGCGAGGTGATGATTTTCGTTATAGAGACCGTCGCGGTGCCCGCCGTCGGGTTATATTTCGCCCTGGCGACGGCAAGGGCGCTTTCGCCCGCCTTCGATTTATCGGGAGCGCTTGCCTTTTTCAGGAAGACGGTTTTGATAGTCCTCGGAGCAGTGACCGCCTGCTTTACCGTAGTCATGTCGGTTCAGAGCGTGGTCGCCCATACGGGCGACAGCGCGGCCAAAAACGCGGTAAAGGCGGCGGCGCTGACGTTGCTCCCCGGCGTCGGAGGCCAGCTTCGGCAGACGGTCGACGCCTTTTTCGAGTGCGCCGAGGCGGCAAAGTCGCTGACGGGCGCCTTCGGAGTGGCGACGGTCGGATATATAGCGACGGCGCCGCTCGTGTCGCTCCTCGTCCGATATGCCGTTATGAAGGCGGCCGCGGCCATAGCGGGCATGACGGGGACGGCAAGGCTTTCGGATTGTCTGTCCGACGTCGCGGGCGGCTTTTCGATGATGGCCGCCGCGACGCTCGGCGCGTCCGCATGCGCCGTGACGACGATAGCCGTCATGACTGCGGCGTGGAGTTAGGAGGCATTATGGATTCGCTTCGCGCTTTTATAATAAGCATTTCCGTTTCATCGGTAATGCTTGGACTTATTTTACTTTTTTCGCCGTCCGGCAAGACCGAAAAGCTCGTCAAGCTTGCCGCCGCGCTCTTTTTGCTCGTCACCGCCTTCACGCCGTTGCTTAAAGGCGGACTGCCGTCGGGTCTCGACGAGCTTGAGTCCGCCTTAAGGCGTTTTGACGCCGAGAGCTATAACGGCCTCGGGGACGGCGACGTAAGCACGGCAAACGCGCTTTCGGAGGCCGTCAAAGAGGAGGCGGCGCGGGTTATAACGGCTAACGGTCTCGACGCTTTCGTCGCCGACGCCGTCATAATTTACAAAGACGGCGAATACCTTTTTAACGGCATGACTTTGAAAGGCCCCGACGCCGACAGGGCGAGGGAGATAGTGGCGGACGCCCTCGGCGTGCGGCGCGACGAAATAAAAACCGAAGGGAAAAGAGAAGGTGAGTAAATGCGGCTGCCGGACTTCAAAAAACTTAAAAACGCGCTCCTTA
This sequence comes from Clostridiales bacterium, assembly GCA_016281405.1. Lineage (GTDB taxonomy): Bacteria > Bacillota > Clostridia > Oscillospirales > RGIG5299 > RGIG5299. Next base: position 19,282 of record JAEEIO010000144.1, read on the forward strand.
CCAAAAAAGCGGCGGTAATTATGATCGCGGCGGGAGCGCTCTTGGTCCTCGCCGGAGCGGTCTTCGTCCCGTCCGCGGGGACGGCCGCGAGCGAAGGCGTCGACACCGAAAGCTACAGACAGTCGCTTGAAAAACAGCTTTGCAGAATAGTCGAAAACATAAAAGGCGCGGGCGATTGCGAGGTCATGATAACGTTAAAAAGCGCGGGCGAATACGTCTACGCGACCGAGCAGAACAATTCGACCGCGTCGATGAACGACGACGGCCGCTCCGAATATAAGGACGGGAGCGAACGCCGCTATATAACCGTCAGGGACGGGAGCGGAGGCGAAAGCGCCGTTATACTCAAGGAGCTTTTGCCCGAGGTGAGAGGCGCGGTGATAGTATGCGAGGGGGCCGACGACCCGTCGGTGAAAAGCGACGTCATTTCGGCCGCCGCGGCGCTTCTCGGAGTGCCGTCCAACAACGTTTGCGTAATTAAAAAGAGGTAAGGAGATCACTATGAAAAA
>JAEEIO010000145.1 GCA_016281405.1 Clostridiales bacterium
TGATGGAATCGTCGGTCGACTCGACGGTGTGGAGACCTTCACCTATCTTGCCGGCGTAGCCGCCCTGGGCGGTGTCGTACTTGAGAAGATGAGCGAGCATTTTGGGGCTGGTCAGATCGTTGATGGCGACGACTTCGTAGCCGGCAGCGCCGAACATCTGACGGAATGCGAGACGGCCGATGCGGCCGAAACCGTTGATTGCAACTTTGACAGACATTTATAATTACCTCCGAATAATTTTTTACTTTAATAATAATACCGCAAAAACGGAAAATTTACAATAGAAAGCGAGAAAAAAACATAAAAAACGGCGAAAAATATTATACAATCGCGCGACCCGCTTTTTGTGCAATTTAACGATAACCCGATTTCGCTAAATTAAAAGGCCTCATTGATTTTAATAAAGAAAAGTGCTAAAATAATATAAAAGCGAGGTAAAAAGCCCATGAAACTACTCGTCATCGACGGCAACAGCATAATAAACCGCGCCTTCTACGGCGTCAAAAGCGCCCTCACCAACGCCGAGGGCGTCCCCACCAACGCCGTCTACGGCTTCACCAATCTCCTCTTGAAGACCGAGGCGGAATACCGCCCCGATATGATAGCCTGCGCCTTCGACCGCCGCGAGCCCACCTTCCGCCATAAAATGTACGACGGCTACAAGGCCACCCGCAAGGGCATGCCCGACGAGCTTGCCGTCCAGATGCCTCTTCTTAAAGAGCTTCTCGATTCCTTCGGTATATGCCGACTCGAGCTCGCCGGCTACGAGGCCGACGATATAATAGGCACTCTTTCCGCAAAATGCGAAAAAGAGGGCGTCGACTGCGTCATCCTCACGGGCGACCGCGACGATTTTCAGCTTATCGGCGACAAAACCAAAGTCGCCTTTACCGTCACCAAAAATCACGAGACGACCACAGAACTGAAGGGCGAAGCCGAAATAAAGGCCGAATACGGAGGCCTTTTGCCCCGCGACCTGATTGAAGTCAAGGCGCTTATGGGCGACAGCTCCGACAACGTCCCGGGCGTCCCCGGGATAGGCGAAAAATCCGCGCTCGAGCTGATAGTCGCCTATAAGACCCTCGAAAACCTCTACGACCGCCTTGACGACCTCAAAGGCTCCCGCCGCGAAAAGCTCGAGGCGGGCCGCGAAAGCGCCTTTTTAAGCCGCGATCTCGTCACCATCGACCGCGCCGTCCCGCTTGACGTCACCTTCGACGATATGGTCTTCGCCCGTAAAGCCACCCCCGCGCTCATGGATAACCTCCGCCGCCTCGGCTTCAACTCGATAATCAAAAAACTCGATTTCGATTCCGCCTCCGACCCCGAACCCGAAAAAGAGGCCCTTCCCGAGATAGCCGTTTCCGACATCTCCGCCGCCTCCTTGAAAGACCTTCCGTCCCTGAATATCTTCGCCGCGGGCGGCGAGATATATATCTTCGACGGCGCCTCGGCCGCCTTGATTTCGGACGCCGACGCCGCCTCCTTAAAACCCTTTTTCGAAAACGCCGATTTGCCAAAATACGTCTTCGGCTTAAAAGCCCTTTACCGCTACGCCCTCCGTAACGGAATTGAACTTAAAGGCGCCTGCTTCGACGTCGAAACGGCCGCCTATCTCATAAATCCGTCGGCTCCGTCCTATACGCTGGGCGGCGCCGTCTCGTCCTGCCTCGGAAAAGCCGCCGTGAAGGACGTCGACTGCCTGCCTTTAATAAAAGACCTCTCCGAAAAAATGCGTGAAAACCTCGCCTCGCTCGGCATGGAAAAGCTTTACGACGAAATAGAACTCCCCCTGACCCGCGTCCTTGCCGAAATGGAGCACTACGGCTTCAAAGCCGACGCCGACGCGCTCAGGGCCTACGGCAAGACTCTTTCCGCTGAGATCGAGAAGCTCGTCGCCGAAATATACGGGTGCGCGGGATGCGAATTCAACTTAAACTCCCCCAAACAGCTCGGCGAGGTGCTTTTCGAAAAACTCGGCTTAAAAGGCCGCAAAAAGAATAAAAACGGCTACTCGACCGACGCCGCGACGCTTGAGAAACTCTCCGGCAAACACCCGATAATAGGCCTTATACTCGAATACCGCGGCCTCTCAAAATTAAAGTCCACCTACGCAGACGGACTGCTTCGCGAAATCGCCTCCGACGGCCGCATCCACTCGACCTTCCTGCAGACCGTCACCCAGACGGGCCGCATCTCGTCAAAAGAGCCCAATTTGCAAAACATCCCCGTCCGCAAGGAGCAGGGGAGAGAGCTTCGGAAAATGTTCGTCGCCGAAGACGGCATGACGCTTCTTGACGGCGACTATTCGCAGATAGAACTCCGCGTCCTCGCCGACGTCTCCGAGGATCCCGAAATGTGCGACGCCTTTTTACACGGCGAGGACATACACACCAAGACGGCCGCCGAGGTCTTCGGCATGCACCCCGCCTTCGTCACGCCCTTAATGCGCACTCGCGCCAAGGCGGTCAACTTCGGCATAGTCTACGGCATAGGCGAATACTCGCTTTCGCAGGACTTGAAAATTTCCGTGGCCGAGGCGAGAAGCTATATAAACGGCTATCTCACCACCTACGGCGGCGTCAAAGACTATATGGAAAGAACCGTCGCCGAGGCGAAAAAAACGGGCTTTGTGACGACTAAATTCGGCCGCATACGCTATATCCCCGAACTTTCGGCGGCAAATAAAAACGTCGAGGCCTTCGGCGAGCGCGTCGCGCGAAATACCCCCATACAAGGCACCGCCGCCGACATAATAAAAATCGCCATGATACGCGTCTCTAAGAGGCTCAAAAAAGAAAAACTGAAGGCCCGCCTTATACTCCAGATACACGACGAACTCATTGTCGAATGCCCCGAGAGTGAACGCGAAAAGGCCTCGGCCATAATGAAAGAGGAGATGGAGGGAGCGGCAAAACTCCGCGTTCCGCTCACCGTCGACATAACCTCGGGCAAAAGCTGGTATGACGCCAAGTAAGGAGCGAAAAAATTGTTTTTCGACACCGTGATATTCGATTTCGACTACACTCTGGCCGACGGCACCGACGCCATCGTGGCCTGTTATAACCACGCCTTTAAGGCCTTCGGTTATAAGGACGGCGAGCGCGAGGCCGTCCGCCGCACCGTCGGCATGACCGTCCGCGACTCGATAAGGCTTTTAACGGGGTGCGAAGACCCCGAAAGCATAGAAAAAATGCGGCTTCTTTTCAGAGAAAAGGCCGATGAAATACTCGCCAAAAACACCTTTTTATTTGAGGGCGCAAAACCCCTTTTACGCCGCCTCAAAGAGGCGGGCGTAAAGACCGCCATAGTCTCTTCAAAAGAGCGTGTAAGAATTGAAGAATCCCTTGCCTTAGGCGGCGCTGACGGGCTTATAGACAATATCGTGGGCGTTTCCGACGCCCCCGCCCCGAAGCCTTCGCCCGAGGGCGTCCGCCTCGCCGTGACCCGCGTCGAAGCCGTCCGCGCCCTCTACGTCGGCGACAGCATTATCGACTACGAAACGGCAAAAAACGCCGGCCTCCCCTTTGCCGCCGTCACCACCGGAACCACGACCGAGGCCGATTTTCTTAAGCTCAAAAA
>JAEEIO010000146.1 GCA_016281405.1 Clostridiales bacterium
GGGATGGGCGAGGTGTGGACGAGCGGAACGCCCTTCGCGGCCGCCTCGGTCGACGAAAGTCCGCCCGGCTTCGACAAAAGCACGTCGCAGGCGTCCATATAGAGGCTTACTTTTTTGGTGTAGCCGAGCGGAAGCACCTTATCCGCGGGGTAGGCGGCGGCAAGCGACTCTTTGAGCGACTCCGACGAGCCGGTCAGCACGACGACGAAGGCGCGCGGGTCGTTTTCGAGTATGCCCGCTATCATGTTGTCGCCCTTTTTGAAGCCCATCGACCCCGTCATGACGAGATAAAGGTTTTTGTCTTCGGGAAGTCCGAGCTCTTTTCTCGCCTCGGCCTTGTCGGTCTTTACGGTAAAGCGGCTTGAGACGGGTATTCCCGTCGGTATCAGAATATCCTCGCTTACGCCCTTGTCGGCGTAGACGGGGATTATGTCTTTGTGGGGGAGAAAATAGCGGAACATCCTCGTCTCTTCCCAGAAGGGAGTGCAGGCGTAGTCCGTCGCGACGCCGAAGCATCTGGCCTTGATCCTCTTTTTCCGAATAAGGCGGGTGAGCGCCTCGGCGGGGTAGAGATGGGGGCACATTACGGCGTCGAAGCCGCTTATGTTAATGTAGTCGGCAAGGCGCGACGAATAGAGCGCGTTCGCGTAATAGACGGGCGAGCGAAAGTTTTTCGAGCTTATCTTGTCGGCGGCCTTGTAGGTCGCGCCGAAGGCGGCGGGCCACTTTAACACAAGTCCGACGTAGGCGGGCCCCACCTTTTCGCCTATTCTTTTATTGACGAAGCTCATTGCGTCCTTCACGACGGCGGTATGTCCCGCCCGCTCGAACGCCTCACGAAGAGCCGCCGACGCGGCGTTGTGACCGCCGCCCGTATCGCAGGAGAGAATAAGAGCTTTCATGGTAAACACCTCAATCGTAGTATTTGCTTCCGCCGACGAATTCGCGTATCAGCGCGTTTGAGGGGAGAAGTGAAAGGTCGAGCGGCTCGAACCGTAAAAGAGCCTCCGAAAGCGCGGTCGCTTTTTCGTAGTAGGGCGACGAGGGCGCGATGGTCGCAAGGAGGGGCAGCGCGCCTTCGCGAAGGGCGGCGGGGTCGTAGGGGAAGGTGGTCGAGACCCTTATTTTCGCTCTCGCGCGGTTTGGATTTATATAAAGCTCCTCGCCGCGCATGACCATATCCCAAAGGCTGAAGGTGAGGTCGGCGTCGGCGTTTCTCGTCGCGCGGTCTCTCACCATACGGCGAAGAAATCTTATGTCGGACTTTTGCAAAACCGTTTTCCCGTCTTTACGGAAATCGGCGTGGGCGCTTATATACATGGTCGTGAAGCTGCCTTCGGGCAGAAGCTCCAGGACCTTGAAATTGAGGGCGTGGATGCCCTCGAGTATGGCGATTTTGTTTTCGCCGAGCTTTAATTCGTAGTCGTTATCGATCCTCTTCGCCGCGTGAAAATCAAAGCGCGGCATGAGGACGGTCTCGCCCGCCGCAAGTCCCGCGAGCTTTTCCTCAAGCACGTCGGTCGCAAGGGCGTCTATCGACTCGAAATCCTTTTTTCCGTCGCGGCCGTCGGGTATGTCGTCGCGGTCTTTATAGAAATTGTCGAGCGACACGACGACGGCGTCGCTCCCCGCCTCGCGTAAGGCCTCGACGAGCTTGTGACTGGTCGTCGTCTTGCCCGAGCTCGAAGGCCCCGTCAGCATGACGAGCTTGACCCGCTCGCTTATAACGTTTTCGGCGATGAGCGAAAGCTCGTTAGAAAAGAGCCTTTCGTAGCGGGAGATGAGCGAAAGGGGATTTCGCTTCAGTATATTATTTACCTCTTCGGCGTCGAAAAAACTGCTGTCTTTAAGAAAGAACACTTGTAAAGACCTCCTCGTCTTTTAAGGGGTTGCTAAGATATTCGTGAGGGAACTTGAAATTGGGGACGCGCCTGTCGCCGCCCGCGCCGTGAAGCTTCGAGACGCTTCCCGCGCCGCAGGCTAAAACGGTCTCGACGTCCTCCATCATATAGATATTGTAAAGGCACTCGCCGCCTTTTTTGGCCCAGCCGACGTTTTCGAGGTTTCCCGCCGTGTTTCTCTGACGGTATAGGTAATAGGGTTTATATCCCGCGGCGTAAAGCGCCTCGGCGGCGATATTCACCATTTTCGCGGCGACCCCTGCCGCCTCGCCGAAATCTTTTTCAAAAGCGGCTCTTTTTAAGCAAAGCGCGTGGACGGTTATAGATGGAACCTCGGCTTCTATCAGACCCGAAACCGTCTTTTCAAAGCTTTCGGGCGTGTCGCCTTTAAGACCCGCTATGACGTCGGAATTGATATTTTCAAACCCCGCGTCCCTTACGAGCGAGAGCGCCTTGGAATAGTCGGCGGCCGTGTGCGGACGCCCCGCCTCTTTTAAGACTTCGTCGCTTAACGACTGCGGATTTACCGATATTCTTATATTTTTCCCGAAGGCCGCGAGAGCCTTAAGCTTTTCTTCGGTTATGCAGTCGGGACGTCCCGCCTCGAAGGTTATCTCGCGGAAAGCGTCTATCGAAAAGGCGCCGTCGACGGCCTTAAAAAGCCTTGTGATCTCCTCTCCCGAAAGGACGGCGGGCGTGCCGCCGCCGATATAGAGCGTCTCGGGCGAGAGCGAAAGGCTTTCGACGGTCTTGCCGCGAAGGGCTATTTCCTCGCAAAGCTTATCGAGATAGGGCGAAAGGAGCGCCCCCGCCGACGCGATGGACTGCGAAACGAAGGAGCAATACCTGCACCTCGTCGGGCAGAAGGGAATACCTATATAAATACTCACGCCGTTTTCTCTTTTTTCGGCGCGGGCCTTCAAGGTCGCCTCGGCGGTCTCTATGCCGAGCCTTATTTTTTCGGGTTTTGTGAAATACTCGTTTTCGAGTATCCTTTCGGTCTCTTCGCGGCCGTATTTGGTAAGCAGTTTTTCAATCGGCTTCGAGGGACGTATTCCCGTGAGCGTCCCCCACGGGACGCTTATATCGGTCACCCCGCGCGCCGCCTTGTAAAAGGCCGTTTTGAAGGCGCGGCTTTCGGCGCGTTTTTGCGAAAGTCTGTCTCCGAAGCTTTCAAAACCGCACTCGGCAAAGGCGCAGACGCCGTTTTTCGAAATCGTCACGGCGTAGGACGAAGGCCGTCTTTCGACCTTTATAAGCCCCTTGCCGTCGTCCTCCGTCACGGGCTTTTCCCCTGGGAAGAAGTGACAGCACATAAGCTCCAACTCGTAGCGAAGGTCGCACCCCTCAAAGTGATATTTCATCCCGCGCCGCCCCCGAAAAAGGGGTTTTCCCTCATTTCTTCAAAAAGCGAAGTCGGCACGTCGTGTCCGGGGTAGACCGCGAGGTCTTCGCCTATGGTGAAAAGCTTGGTCCTAACCGAGTTTATAAGCTCGTCGGGGTCGCCGCCGGGCAGATCGGTGCGCCCGACGGAACGCCTGAAAAGGGTGTCTCCCGTAAAAAGCATTTTTCCGCATCTTACGCAGATGCCGCCTTTAGAGTGGCCGGGCGTGGCTATTATTTCAAGCCGCAGGTCGCCCGCCGTCAAAACGTCGCCGTCTTTAAGACGGACGTCGGCCTCGGGTATTTCGGCGTTCATGCCGTCGAACCAGCATAAAAGCGATTTATTCGGGTCTTTTATATCCTCGGCGTCGGTCTCCGACATGGCGATAAGCGCGCCCGTCGCCTTTTTGAGCGGCACGGCGGCGGTGAAATGGTCGAAATGGGAGTGGGTGATAATTATATAATCGATCTTCACGCCCTTGACCTCGGGAATTATCTTCCACGCCGACGCGCCCGGGTCGATGACCACGCCGTGACCGCGGTCGTCGGTCAGAATATAGCAGTTAGCGCAAAGCGGGCCGAGCGAGAGAGTCTTAAGCATCAGACTCCGCTCCTTTCGACCTTTTCGACGCCCGCCGTTTTGCTTATCTTGTTGATGATCAGCTGAAGATGCTCGGCGCTCTGGACGTCGATATTCATAATGACTATCGACGTGCCGTCCTTCAACTCTTTGGCGGTGAGGCCGTTTATTAAAATGTGCATATTGGCAAGCTCCGCCGTCACGTCGGCCACAAGGCCGATACGGCGGCGCCCGTGGATAGCGATGTTGACGGGGAAGTCGCCCTTGGCGGTGTCCCACCTCGCGCGGACTATCCTGTCGCCGCTCCCCTCGGGGCAGTTTATGATATTCGGGCAGTCGGCCTTGTGAATGGATACGCCGTAGCCCCTCGTGATAAATCCGACTATCTTGTCGCCGGGCAGGGGAGAACAGCACCTCGCAAGGCGGGTGAGACAGTCGTCGACGCCCTCGACGATGATATTGTTGGATATCTTCTTTTCGTTTTCGGCGCGGCTCTCGTTGAAAACTGGCGTCTCGTCCTCGTCGCCGCGGAGCTTCGCGTATTCTTCCTTTAAGCGCGGCATAAACTTGGCTATGGTGAGGCCGCCGTAGCCGATGGAATTGTAAAACTCGTCGAGGCTCAAGTTCTGCTTTTCGAGGATGGGAGCAAGCAGCTGCTGCTTTTCGGCCTCGTTTACGAAGATGCCGTTTCGGCGAAGCTCTTTTTCCATGTCCTCGCGGGCGGTCTTGATGTTCTCGTCGCGTTTTTCACGCTTGAACCATTGGCGTATCTTGTTTCGGGCCTCGCTCGTCTTGGCGATTTTCAGCCAGTCTCTCTTCGGCCCCGTCGACGCGTTGGAGGTCGTAATTTCGACAATGTCGCCGTTGCTTAAGGGGAAGGAGAAATCGACCTGCTTGCCGCCCACCTTGGCGCCCGTCATCTTGTTTCCTATGTCGGAGTGGATGCGGTAGGCGAAGTCGATGGGCGTCGCGCCCTGCGGGAGCGTTATGACGTCGCCCGACGGGGTGAAGACGAAGACCTCGTCGGCGAAAAAGTCTATTTTGAAGGTGCGGAAAAACTCCTCCGGCTCGGTCGACTCCTTCTGTATTTCCAGAAACTCCCTGACCCAGCCGAGCTTGGCGTCAATGGTCGTCTTTCCGAAAATGCCGCTCTTATATTTCCAGTGGGCCGCTATACCCAGTTCGGCGGTGTTGTGCATATCCCAAGTCCTGATTTGGACCTCGAGCGGGATGCCCTCCTTGCCTATGACGGTGGTGTGGAGGGACTGATACATATTCTGCTTCGGGGTCGAAATATAGTCCTTGAAACGCCCGGGGATGGGCTTGAAAAGGTCGTGGACGACGCCTAAGACGTTATAGCACTCGGTGACGGTGTCGACTATAACGCGGATGGCATAGAGGTCGTATATTTCCGAAAAGCTCTTGCCGCTCTGATACATCTTTCTGTAGATGCTGTAAATGTGCTTTACGCGGCTTTCTATGTGTATCTTTTTTCCGCCCGTGTCGAGACGGCTGCGAAGCTGCTTTTCGACCGACGAAAAGAGCCTTTCGCCCGTCTCTCTGCAGCCCGCCATCTGCTCGACTATGGCGTTGTAGCCGTAGGGGTCGAGGTATTTGATGGAAAGGTCTTCGAGCTCGTGCTTCATCTTCTGCATCCCGAGCCTGTGGGCGAGCGGCGCGTAGACCTCCATCGTCTCGAGGGCGGTGAGCCGCTGCTTTTCGGGCGCGCGGAAGCCCAAGGTCCTTATGTTATGAAGACGGTCGGCGAGCTTTATGAGTATGACGCGGATATCCTTGGCCATTGCCAGGAACATTTTGCGAAGCGTCTCTATCTGCTGCTCCTCTTTGGAGGAGTAGGGGATCTTGCCGAGTTTTGTGACGCCGTCGACAAGCTCCGCCACCTCGCCGCCGAACATCTTTTTGACCTGCGGCAACGTTACGACGGTGTCCTCTATCGTGTCGTGAAGGAGGGCGGCGACGATGGACTCGGTATCGGAGCCGTATTCGGTCAGAATTATGGCGACGTTCACGGGGTGCGAGATATAATCGTCGCCGCTGTCCCTTTTCTGGCCGCGGTGGGCTTCCTCGGCGACCTTGTAGGCGTGCTCGATCTTATCGAGGTCGTATCTTATGCCGTTTGACTGAAGGGCGCGAAGCAAAGACTCATCCATTTGCCTTCTCCTCCTTCTTCGATTTCAGAATGCGGTAAATCTCGCTGTCGTTAAGGTCGACCTTGCCGTTGAAGTTGGTCGACGCTATGACGAGTCCGAGGTCGCGGTTTTTCGTCTTTATTATGCCTAACTCGTTGAATATCATTACGGCAAGCAGGGCTTTCGTCTTGCTTATCTGAACGCCCCTGTCGGAGCAGATATGCTCGGCGAGCGGATTGAGGCCGAGTATCTCGCACCTCTCGAGCGCGCGCGCCTTGAAATAGAGAAAGATCTGACGAAGCTCCTCCACCGACGGCGCGTCCTTTTCGGAGACGATGTCGAGCTCGGGCGCGGCGGGATTGCCGCTCGTCAGCTCTATGTCTTTTATGGTGAGCTGCGCCGACGCCTTGTCGCGGAAGACGTTTTCCGAGACGGTCGCCATGACGTTTATCCTGTCGCCCGCGCCGCATATAAGCGAGTCGTAGGGGATGTCGAAGCAGACGGCCGAAAGCTCGTTTCTGCCGTCGGAGAGCAGAAAGCGCGAAAACCGCCTCGACGAAAGCGGCGCGACCGAAAGCACGCGAAGACCTTTTATAAGGAAAAGCGGCTGGGGATTTGCCGTGCCGCACGGCTCGAAGCGGGACATCTCGCGGCAAAGAGTCAGGTCGACGTCGCCGAAGCCGAGCTCGCACTCGGCGGTGATGCGGGCGAGCATGACGTCGTCGGTCATCTTTTTCTCGGCGTATTCGTTTATCGCCTTACGGAAGGCGCCGATATTCGCGGCGTCGAGCGAAAGACCCGCCGCCAGCTCGTGGCCGCCGAACTTGTCGAGATATTCGCTGCAGGCCGAAAAAGCCTCGAATAGATTGAAGCCCGCGATGCTTCGTCCGCTTCCCTTGGCGGCGCCGTTTTCCTCCGAAATGAGGACGGAGGGGAGATAATATCTGTCGGTAAGGCGCGAGGCTATTATGCCTATGACGCCCTGATGCCAGCCGTGGCCGGATATGACCATGACCTTGTCTTTGGAGAGGTCGACCTGCTTTTCGAGCGCTTCCTCGGCCTCCTCCATAATCCTTTGCTCCGTCTCCTGACGGACGCGGTTCTCCTCGCAGAGCGCCTCGGCGTAGAAGACCGCCTCCTCGGGCGTCGCCGCCATAAAGAGGCCGACCGCCTTTTCGGTCGTCCCCATACGTCCCGCCGCGTTGATGCGGGGCGCGAGCATATATCCTATGGTCGACGAGGTTATCTCGCGGCCGTTTTTGTTAAGGATGCCGATAAGCGCCGCGAGACCCGGACAGACGTCGCCGCGGTTCATTTTGCGAAGTCCGACCTTTGCGATCTCGCGGTTTTCCGAAAGGAGCGGCACGACGTCGGCTATGGTGCCGACGGCAATTATCTCGCCGTATTCGGAGAGTATTTTCTTTTCCGAGCCTTTTCCCTCGACGGCGCAGA
>JAEEIO010000147.1 GCA_016281405.1 Clostridiales bacterium
AAGACGGATTTCCGCGCCGCGCTTGTCTTGCCCAGCCCGCTCCGGTACAATGGGAAAAAAACCGCTAGCAAAGGAGACCGGTATGGGACTGTGGGTCATTAAGCGCGACGATCCGCGCGTGGCGTACCTCGAAAAGAAGGACAAACGGCTTTCGACCGTCTTCGACGCCGTCGGCGATATTGTGCACGAGGATTTCTCCGACGGCTATTCGTTCGTCGTTCAGGAGATCGTCGGGCAGATGATTTCCGGGCATGTCGCGGAGATTCTCTGCAACCGGCTTGTCAATCTTTGCGGGGGCGAAATTACGCCCAAGACAATCTCGCGGTTCCCCGCCTCGGAGCTGCGCAATATCGGTCTGTCGCGCCCCAAATGCCAGTACATTCTCGGATTCACCGAAGCGGTTCTCTCCGGCGAACTCGTACTCGCCGATCTCGAGCCCCTTTCCGACGCCGACGCCAAAAAGCGGCTCCTCGCCGTTAAAGGAATCGGGAACTGGACCGCCCAGATGTATCTCCTATGCGTCTTAAAGCGCGACGATATCCTGCCGACCGGCGACAAGGCGTTTCTCGCCGCATATAAGTGGCTCTACGAAACGGAGGACGTCTCGCGCGCCGCCGTCGAAAAGAGGTGCGCGAAATGGTCCCCGTACTCGTCCGTCGCGACGCTCTATATGTACCACGCCAACGCGTACGGGCTGCTCGCCCGGCCGTGGCGCGAACTGAAGAAGGAGCTCGCGAAAAAGCGCGCGGCACGCTGACCGAGGCGTCGGCGCTCGCGCGTTCCGCATGGCGGGAAGCGTTCGTCTTTTACCGTATAAGCGCTCCCGGCGTCCAAAGCGGCGCCGGACTCTCTTTTGTTCAGGCGGATCGCCCGTTCGATAGGCAAGAGCGGAATTGGAGAAAAGGGGGCGTCGCCGCCCCCCGGAGTAAACGCGCCTGAGAGGAGGTAACGAGACTCAGACGCGCTTATTCGACAAATACCCCTTTCGGTATATATCATACGGCGCGGCGGCGCCCGGCTTGCGGAAAATCCGGTTTTTTACCCCGTTTTTTCCGAATTTTTTTCATATAAAGCCGGCCGTCTTTCTTGCCGCCCTTTCGCGCGCGTTCCGCCGCGCCGCCCTTATCGCCGCGCCCAGAGTTAAGTTTTTAACCGTCTCGTTTGTAGCGCCACGTTCCGTCTTCTGCCGCGGTGATCTTTCCCAGCTCTCTTGCTTTTCTAACGACTTCGTTGTAGTATTCCGTCACGTCGGTTCTCTTACATTGCGATTGAAGGTAGCCTTCCTGATATAAGAGCAATTCTACTTTTGATCCGATTTCTCTTGCCGACCTTGGGGTCAAATCTCCCCACTGATTATATTCCGGTTTGGGCAGCCATACTTTTCTAATCGGTTTACCCGCGTCCGGGTTTCCCATGTTTATGGAAGCCTCTCTTTCAATTTGACAATCCGACAGTCGCCGTATTAGCTCTGTTATTTTCTGTCGTTTCTCTTTTAGGTAATTCAATCTTCCTTCATCGTCTTCTTTGATTTTTTCCAACCAAGCCAGGAATTCGTCTTTTAGGTAAATCAATCTTCCTTGATCGTCCTTTCTAATTTTTCCCAACCCGATTAACCCCGATATGGCGCTCTCATAATGATAAGTTAGATTAAAAATATCTGGTTTCCATTTTGCCTGTATCCGACCCTCTTCAAATAAAAGGTCTTCAACGACCGCCCCGATTTCTCTTGAATCGTCGCTGTTAGCGAATCCAAGTTTATTAAACCGGAACGTTCCTAGTATCGTATAATCGTCAAACAATCTAAGCCCTTTAAGGTCGATATATTTTGCGTTATCGACAACTCGTTTTTGTAGTAACATATCTATCTTTCTTTTTCAATATCGGCCCCGCTTTCGCGGGACCTGCTAAGCCAAACTTTTCATAACCAGAGCGTCTTTCCAAGGCGTCGCAGCCGGACAAGCCTCTGCTGTGAAAGAGCCCGCGCGCCGGCGCCTCCTCGGAACAAGAGAAGGCGGCGCTTCCGACCCCGAAAGCGCTCGGCCCTGCCGGCGGCGGACCCCCGAACGCGGAGCCCGGCCGAAACCGGTCCCCGCGTCCTCGGCGCCGCCGAAAGGAGACGGCGCCTTTTACTAACGAAACGGACCTCAAAAACACTCGGAGGGGGGGTGACCGTTTTTGGGCTTTGGCCCCAAAATTTTTTTGCCCCCGCCGAAAGGCCTATTCTGATACTAACGAAACAGGCCTCAAATTCCCTCGGAGGGGGGGCGCCCATTTTTGGGCTTTTTTGCCCCTTTTCGGGCAAAACATCCCCCGTCCGCCGCCCACGCCGATAAGCGAAGACTCGGAAAAATACGGGCTGAACGCCGAAATTTTCTGCCCGAAAAAATTTTTTCGAAAAATTTTTTCGACGATCCCCGCGCCGCCAAAAGGAGACGGTTTTAATCCCAACGTACCGGGCCGCCAAACTGCTCAGTTTACTTTGCCGAATTTGGCGAAATTTTAGCGGATTTTGCCCGATCGGCCCGGCCGCCTTTTCGCAAAGGCTCGGGAAAATACGGGCTGAACGCCGATTTTTTTGTCCGAAAAAATTTTTTCAAAAAATTTTTTCAGAGCGTTTTGCCGGCCCGTTTCGGCCAAAAACCGCGCGGGGAATTCGGCGCGATATTTAGTACAACGTTTTTGGAGGCCGAATCACTCGGCGGGGGGGTAGATT
>JAEEIO010000148.1 GCA_016281405.1 Clostridiales bacterium
AACTTGAGAAGAAAGTCGAGAGGCATATTGTCGACGCAGTAGAAGTCCATATCCTCCATGACCTCGACCGCGCGGCTCTTGCCCGCGCCCGACATGCCCGTGATTATAACAAGTTTCATATTTTTTCACCTTCGTCAGTCTTTTATTATCCTTACCTCGGGCGTAAGCTCCACGCCCGAGTTTTCTTTTACTCTCTTTTGAACCTCTTTAACGAGGTTTTCGAAATCGGTCTCGGTGCCTCCGCCGATATTGACTATAAAGCCCGCGTGCTTTACAGATACCTGCATGCCGCCGACGGTGAGGCCTTTGAGACCCGCGTCCTCTATAAGCTTGCCCGCGAAGCTTCCGACGGGTCTTTTGAAGACCGAGCCCGCCGACGGGAGTTCAAGCGGCTGTTTTTCGCGTCTTGCGGCCGCAAGTTCCTTCATTTTAGCCTTTATTTCGGCCTCGTTTCCCTTCTTCAGCTTGAAGACGGCCGAAAGTATAAGCTGACCGCCCTTGGAAAAGGTAGTCTCGCGGTAGCCGAAATAAAGTTCGCCCGCAGGCTTCGTCACTATCTCGCCGTCGAAGTAGGTGACCGACTCCAGAACGTCTTTGATCTCGCCGCCGTAGGCGCCCGCGTTCATAAAGACGGCGCCGCCGACGGTGCCGGGGATGCCGTGGGCAAATTCAAGTCCCGTAAGACCCGCGTTCGCGGCGGCCATGGCGACGGCCGAAAGCTTGGCGCCGCAGTCGGCGGCGATATACTCGCCGTCGACGGAAATGTTCGCAAGTCCGAGCGTTGAGACGACGGGGCGGACGACGCCGCCGTCGGAAAAGACGGTGTTGGTGCCGTTGCCGAGGACTATCGGTATCTTTCCGCACATTCTGGAGGCGGAATAGGCGTGGATAAGCTCGGTCAGATTACGCGGCGTTATGAAAACGGCGGCCTTTCCGCCCGCCTTCATGGAGACGTGGGCGGAGGTGTCCTCGTTTTCGGTATAGGGTATTCCCCTTAGGGTGAGGGACGTGGTGATCGGCATTTATTTCTCTCCCGTATATCAGAGATTGGCCTCGTATTCGGCCATCAAGCGCTTGTTAAGCTCCTTGGCGGAGTTGTAACCCATCCTTTTGAGACGATTGTTCATGGCGGCGACCTCGATTATTATGGCGAGGTTACGGCCGGGACGGATCGGTATCTTGAGGCTCGATATCTTGAGGCCGAGGATATCGGTATACTGCTCGTCGAGGCCGAAGCGGTCGTAATGGGTGTTTTCGTCCCATTTTTCAAGGTTTATGACGAGGTCTATCTTCTCGCTCTCCTTGACGGCGCCCATACCGAAGAGCCTTCTGACGTCGACTATGCCGATGCCGCGAAGCTCTATGAGGTGCCTTATCATTTCGGGCGAGGTGCCGACGAGGGTCTTGTTGGAGACCTTCTTTATCTCGACGGCGTCGTCGGCTATGAGGCGGTGGCCGCGCTTCAGGAGCTCCATTGCGGTCTCGCTCTTGCCTACGCCGCTCTCGCCCAAAAGCAGTATGCCTTCGCCGTAGACCTCGACCAGAACGCCGTGGCGGGTGATACGTTCGGCGCGCTTGACGTTCAGGTCGGCTATCATGTTCGCCATTAGCTCGGAGGCCGACTCCTTGACTTTGAAAAGCGGCACGCCGACGTCCTTGGCGGCGGCGACGATCTCGGGGTGCGGCTCGAGCTCCCTCGTCACGATAAGGGCGGGGATCTTAGTGAGAAAGAGGTTTTTGCAGGCGGTGTAGCGCTCGGCAGCCGGGAGTTTATTGAGATAATCGTATTCGACGTTGCCTATAAGCTGCAGACGGAGGTTGTCGAAATGGTCGAAGAAGCCCGAAAGCTCAAGTCCGGGGCGGTTTACCTCGGATGTGATTATCTTTGTCTCCTCCCATCCCTCGGGGGCGTAGACCGTCTCGAAGGAAAACTCCTCGGCGAGCGTGCCGAGTTTGACGAAAAGTAAAGGCGTGTCCATAACATTACTCCTCTATATTATTCTTACGCATTCGGTTTGTTTCAGATATTTCTCTATCTCTTCCCTTTCGGGCGGCTTGGTGCCGACCGTGCCGACCTTGGCGGAAGCGGTCGCGAGGGCGTAAAGAAGGCTCTCTTTATAGCTTTTGCCCGCCAAAGCGCCGTATAGAAATCCCGCGAAAAGCGCGTCGCCAGCGCCGGTGGTAGAAAGGCATCTGACGTCCTTCACACGTCCGAGCCAGGCCCTTCCCTTCGAGGCGAATACCGCGCCCTCTTCCCCGAGGGAGACGATGACGTTCGCGATGTTTTCGGCCTTGGAGACGGCGGCCGAGGCGGTCTCGCTCACGCTTTTCGGGGTGTAGCCCAAAAAGCCGCAAAACTCGTCGAAATTGGGTTTTATCGCAAAGGCGCCGTATTTTTCGGCCAAGCATAAGCCCTCTTTTTCGGTGTCGACGGCGAGCCTGACGCCGTGGGAGCGAAGGAGCGAAATAAGCTTTTCGGCGTCCTCCCGCCCAAAGTTTTTCGGAAAGCTTCCCGAAATGACGGCGGTGTCCTCGCACGAAAGTCCCGAGGCGAGCTCCAGAAGCTTTCGCTTGTCTTTTTCTGTGACGGGCGCGCCCGACTCGTTGACGTCTGTCTGAAGGCCCGTGGTTTTGTCTATTATCTTACAGTTTGTCCTCACCGCGCCCGCGGTGGCGACGAAGGAAAAGCCGACGCCGAAGCTTTCCAAAAGCTTTTTATAGGCGGGGACGTCGTCACGCCCCATAAAGCCCGCGGCGGCGCTTTTCCGGCCGAGGACGGCGAGGTCTAAAGAGAGGTTTACTCCCTTGCCCGAAAGGTCGCTTCGGGCTTCGGACGCCCTCGTGAAGCCGCCGACTTTAAGGCCGTCGACGTAATACGTTTTATCTATACAGGGGTTAAGCGTGAAGGTGACGATCATATCAATACTCCAGAAGGCTCCCCGAAAGTTCCCGCGGCGTCACGCCGTTTTTCTCGCAGTATTCCGCGAGCTCGTGGACTACGGCGTAGGCGGCGTAGGGGTCGACAAGATTGGCGCTCCCTATCGAGACGGCATCGGCGCCCGCGATGAGCATTTCGACGGCGGTCTCGCAATTCGTGACGCCGCCCATGCCGATTATCGGGAGTTTTACGGCCTTTCGGACGTCTCTTACCATGCGGAGGGCGACGGGCCAAACGGCGGGGCCGGAGAGGCCGCCCGTGTTATTCTTGAGTATGGGACGGCGGGTGCGTATGTCAATACGCATACCGAGCAGGGTGTTTATGAGCGAAACGCAGTCGGCGCCGCCCTCTTCGGCGGCCACGGCTATTTCGGATATCGACGTGACGTTGGGGGTGAGCTTTACTATTACGGGCTTACTTGTCTTTTTCTTTACCGCGGCGGTTATCTCGCGGACGGCGGCGGGGTTTACGCCGAAATTCATGCCGCCCGCCGCGACGTTGGGGCAGGAGACGTTCAGCTCTATCATGGCGACGGAGGTGCCGTCGAGTTTTTCGGCAAGGAGGGCGAATTCGTCCGCGGACTTGCCCGCGATATTGGCTATGACCGTCGCGCCCGCCTGCTCCATAAAGGGGAGTTCGTATTTGAGATAATCTTCAATACCCGGGTTTTGAAGTCCGACGGCGTTTAACATCCCCGAAGGGGTCTCGGCGACGCGCGGCGTCGGGTTTCCTTCCCTCTTTTCGAGGGTAAGTCCCTTTGTGGCGACGGCGCCGAGTTCGGAAATGGGGTAAAACTCGTTAAACTCTCTTCCGAAGGCGAAGCATCCCGACGAGACTATGACGGGGTTTTTGAGGGTGACGCCCGCGATATTTACAGACATATCCATCTTAAAACACCTCCGAGCCCTTGAAGACGGGGCCGTTGCGGCAGACCGTCAGGTTTTCAACGGTATCGTCGCCCGTTTTTACGGGGGTGACGCAGCAAAGGCAGGCGCCGAGTCCGCAGGCCATCCGTTCCTCGAGCGAGACTTCGCAGTAGATATCGTTTTCCTTGCAAATGGCGTAGACGCCTTTAAGCATCGGCATCGGGCCGCAGGCGAAGACGGCGTCGGGCTTTTCGGTCTCGAGACGTTTTTTAAACATATCTGTCACGAAGCCTTTTTCGCCGTAGCTTCCGTCGTCGGTGACGACGTCGACATGAGCGCCGGTGAAGGCGAATTCCTTATCAAACGCGACGAGCGAGGCGGTCTTGTAGCCCAATATCGCCGCGGAATCGAGGCCGTAGGCGGCCGCCGCCATGTAAAGCGGGAAAATGCCGATACCGCCGCCTATAAGCCACACTTTTTTACCTTTGAACTTTTCGACCGAGTAGCCGCAGCCAAGCGGGCCGAGGACGTCTATAAGGTCGCCGACCTTTTTCTTTGAAAGCGCCTCGGTGCCCTTGCCCCGCACCTCGAAAACTATCGAGACGACGTTCCCTTCGACGGAAAAAACGCTTATCGGGCGTCTTAAAAAGAGAGCGTCGGAGCATTTGATATGGACGAACTGACCGCATTTTGTCTTTTCGGCGATCTGCTCGCACTCGAAGGAAAGGAGGAAAAGTTTGTCGCGAATTTCTCTTATCTCGGTGACGGGGACGGGAAGCGAAAATCTTTCCATAGTACCACTCCTTTACGGTTTGAGGACGGACGTTATCTCGTCCCTCATGCGAATAGCTTCGTTTCTCGCGGCTTCGGCGTATTTTCTTTCGTCGCCCTCTTTACGGTAGGCGAGCATTACGGCGCGGGAGGAATTGACGACGGCGCCTCGGCCGTTTTCATCGAAGCCGCCCTTTACGCCTTCGGCGCCGCCCCCCTGAAAGCCGTAGCCGGGAACGAGGAGGAAAACGCTTTCGTGGGCCTTGCGGAAATCGGCAAGCTGCGCCGGGTAGGTCGCGCCGACGACGGCGCCCGCGCGCAAGTATCCGTATTCGCCCTTAGTCCCCTCGGCCCATTTTTCTATCAGCAAAGCCATCTTTTCAAAGACGGC
The DNA here is from genome assembly GCA_016281405.1 of Clostridiales bacterium. GTDB lineage: Bacteria > Bacillota > Clostridia > Oscillospirales > RGIG5299 > RGIG5299. The sequence goes on from JAEEIO010000148.1 coordinate 4,967, forward strand.
TTCGCCGCTTTGGAGCGGCAGGTCCTGAAGCTCGCCCGACGAGGGGTTCGAGGTCTTGACGAGGACGAAAAGGTCTTTATCGTTTTTCACGGCGGCTTCGATAAAAGGTCTCACGCCGTCGGAGCCGAGGTAGCCGTTTGCCGTGACGGCGTCGGCCGAGCCGTTTTCGCCGATATAGCTCTCGGCGTAGGCGGCGGCGGTCGAGCCTATGTCGCCGCGTTTGGCGTCGGCTATGACGTAAAGCCCTTTTTCTTTGGCGTAGGCCGCCGTCTTTTCGTAGACGGCGTAGCCGCGGGAACCTAAAAGCTCGTAATAGGCAAGCTGCGGCTTTACTGCGGCGACGACGTCGGATACGGCGTCGATGAGATTGAGATTGAATTCGAGCACCGCGTCGGCAAGGCTCCCGTGTTTTTCCTTAAGGAAGGTCGGGAGGTAGTCGATAACGGGGTCGAGGCCTATTACCGAGGGGTTTTTCTTTTGTTCGATGAGTTTTATAAGTCTGTCCATTTCAAATCTCCTAATAAACCGTTTTTCCGTCCGAGACGGTGAACTTGACCCTGCCCGTAAGTGTCTTTCCGATAAAGGGCGAATTATGGGATTTCGATCTTATCTCTTCCCTGCCGTAAACGAACTTTTCGTCAAGGTCGATGAAAACGAGATCGGCGGGCATCCCGGCGGCGATTTTGCCGCCCTTTTTGCCCGTGATTTTATAGGGCGCGGCAAGAATTTCCGTAAGTTTCGAAAGCGTCACGGCGCCGCTTGAAACGAGCGCCGTATACGCGGCGGCGAAGGCCGTTTCGAAGCCTATTATGCCGTTGGGGGCGTCTTTATAAGGCTTTGCTTTCTCGGCGTCAGTATGGGGCGCGTGGTCTGTCGATATTACGTCTATCGTGCCGTCCTGAAGGGCGCCGATTATCGCGAGGCGGTCGCTTTCCCCTCTGAGGGGCGGGTTCATCTTGAAGTTAGTATTCTCTCCCGCGTCGGCGGCGGTGAAGCAGAAATAGTGCGGGCAGGTCTCGGCGGTCACGCGGGCCCCGAGGCTTTTGTATCTGCGGATTATCTCGGCGCCGCCCGCCGTGCTGACGTGGGCGATATGGACGCGGGAAGCCGTCGAAAAGGCGAGCAGACATTCGCGCTCGATCATGGCCTCCTCGGAGGCGGGGGTGACGACGCCGTCTTTATTCAACGAGGGCGTCTCGCAGTGCGAGATATAAAAGCTTCCGAGGCGGCAGGCTTCGGACATGACCTTCAACGCGACGGCGTCATTAACTACGGGGCGGCCGTCGTCCGAAAATGCGACTGCGCCCGAAGCCGTAAGCGCGGCGAGGTCTGTGACCGTTTCGCCTTTCTGCCCCGCGGTCGCGGCGGCTATGGGGTAGACCTTCACGCCGCATTTTTCCGCTTTATCGAGAATATATTTCACCGTTTCGGGATTATCGCAAACGGGGTCGGTGTTGGGCATCGGCATGACCGCGGTGAAGCCGCCCTTGGCGGCGGAAAGCAAACCCGATTCGACCGTCTCTTTTTCGGTAAAGCCGGGGTCGCGGAGGTGGCAGTGCATATCGAAAAGTCCGTAAAAAGCGGCAAGACCGCCGCAGTCTTTAACTCCGCCGTCGTATTCGCCGTCGGTTATAACGCCGTTTTTAACGGCTATGTCGGCTTTAACGCCGTTTATAAGACAGTTTTTGAAAAGCATGGCCGCTCCTTAAAAAAAACATACTTTGATATTTTATTATACCAAATTATTTTGCCGTTTGTCTATATTTTTATCTTAAAAAGACATTTTGTGCAAAGAATATACCTTTTTATCCGATTGACAAAGCGACTTTAAAACTATATAATTAAAGTAATAAAAACCGTAACGCACAAAAACAACGTAAGGAGAAAAAACTATGCTTTCACAAAGACCTCCCATGGGCTGGAATTCCTGGAATACCTTCGGCGAAGATATAAACGAGCAGACGGTCCGCGCCGCCGCCGACGCGATCGTCGAAAAGGGACTTAAAGACGCGGGATACGAATACGTCGTCATAGACGACTGCTGGTCGCTTCCCGAAAGAGGAAAAGACGGCAGAATCGTGCCCAATCCCGAAAAGTTTCCGTCGGGCATGAAGGCGCTCGCGGATTATATTCACTCGAAGGGTCTTAAATTCGGCATGTATTCCGACGTCGGAACGCGCACCTGCGCGAGATTTCCGGGCTCCTTCGACCACGAGTTTATAGACGCCGAGACCTTTGCCGAATGGGGCGTCGATTTTCTCAAATACGATTACGGCTACAAGCCGAAGCTCGCAAACGGCAAAAGCCTTTACAACAGAATGAGCATGGCCTTGAAAGCCACCGGCAGAGAGATCCTCTTCTCCGCCTGCAACTGGGGCTGCGACGAGTCCGAAAAATGGATGCGCTCGGTGGGCGCTCACATGTACCGCTCGACGGGCGACATTTACGACTGCTTCACGTCGTTCAAGGATATCGCCATGAGTCAGGTCGAAAAGCTCGCCTATTCGGGTCCCGGCTGCTTCAACGATATGGATATGCTCATATGCGGCATGCGCGACAAGGGCAACGTCGCGAGAGGCGGATGCACCGATACCGAATACCGGACCCATTTCGCCCTCTGGTGCTTCTTCCAGGTGCCTCTCATGATAGGCTGCGACCTCACCGCCGTTGACGAAGGCACTCTCGCGCTTCTCAAAAACAAAGAGCTTATCGCCATAGATCAGGACCCGGAGGGGCGTCCTCCCATAATGGTTACGGACGGCGAAAAACCCGTCTTCTTCAAGCACCTCGCAAACGGCGAATACGCCGTCGCCTTCTTCAATTTTACCGACGAGCAGTCGTTCCAGGAGCTTGAATGCTTCGACGTCGGTCTCACCGAGGCGTCGGGCTACGGATTCGAGTTTTACGACGTTTTCACCGGCGAAAGCAAAGGCGTCCGCGCAGACTATTTCACCGCCTTGGTGCCCGCTCACGACTGCCGTATTTACCGCGGTAAACTCGTTAAAAGATAATCTCAAGCCAAATAAAAAGTCCGCTTTCGCGGACTTTTTTATTTTTGCTTTTTTTCGAGTTCTTCTATTCTTTTCTCGAGCTCCTCGTTTTTGCTGCGGAGCATCTCTATCGAGATCCTCATATCGTAGACGTTGTAGGAGCCGTATTTTTCCACGTTTTTCTTATAGCGTTCGTAATTGCCCTTGTCGGGGATGACGGCTTTCAGGATAAAGGCAAGTAGCACCAGAAATCCGCCGACGCAAAAGAAAATAAGACCGATGTTTTCGCCGTCGTCTCCCTTGACTCCGAAGAGCATCAGTCCCAGAGAGATCAAGACGTAAAGCAGTCCGAGGCCGCCGAAGACGTAAAAGAGTATCTTTTTGGTGAGGCGGGTCTGTTTGGCGTAGTTTTCTTCGTATATCTGCTTTTCCTTTTCGTAATCGTCGGACATTTTACTTCACCTCGGGTAAGCGGTATTTCTCCTTGAAGGCGGCGAATTCTTCGACGAATTCGGGCTCTTTGCCCGATTTTATCTCGTTTAGATAGCCGTGGGTGTCGAAGGAGGAGTCTCTCGTCTGGATTATGGCGACGGCTATGTTGGAGCAGTGATCGGAGACCCTCGAGAAGTTGGTGAGAAGGTCGGAGAGGATGAATCCGAGCTCTATGGTGCAGTTGCCGTTGGTGAGGCGGACGATGTGGCGGTCCTTGGAGTCGGAGATAAGTCCGTCGATGACCTGCTCGAGCGGCTCGACCTTGGTCGCGAGCACCGAGTCGTCGTTATCGAACGATTTCATCGTGATACTCAAAATCTCCTCGACGGCGGCGACGACTACCTCGACGTCGGCCTTGGCGGGCGCCGAGAAGGACACTTTCTTTTCATACATTTCAAGGGCGACGCGCTGGATGTTGACGGCGTGGTCGCCTATTCTCTCGAAGTCGCTTATGGTGTGCAGAAGCTCCGAGAGGGTATTGCTTTCCGCGTCGGAAAGCTCGCGGCGGGAAAGCTTCACGAGGAAGGTGCCGAGCTTGTCTTCGTAGGTGTCTATCTTTTCCTCGGTGTCGGTCACCTCGTCGGAAACGCGCGGGTCGTATTCATATATAAGTCCTATCGAGGTAAGCAGATTGTGATAGGCGAGGTCGGCCATTTTGCGGGTGACGTTGCGGCACTCGGCTATCGCTATCGAGGGGGAGCGCATCAGACGTTCGTCGAGTATTTCGTAGCTCTCCTGCGTCTTTTTGTCGCGGACGATCACGCGCGACAGTCCGACGAGCTGTTTCGTAAAGGGTAAAAGCATAAGCGTCGAAATGACGTTGAAGGCGGTGTGGACGACGGCGACGCCGACGGGGTCTATCATGGAGTCGGCCTGCATGAAGGGGAAACGGAAGATGGCGTCGAGGCCGTAAAGGATCGCCATACAGACGGCGGCGCCTATGATTTTTATGGTGATATGTATCACCGCGACGCGCTTGCCGTCCTTATTGACGCCGATGCACGAAAGGAGCGCCGTCGCGCAGGTGCCTATGTTGGCGCCGAGGATGAGGGGGATAGCCATTGTGTAGGAGATCGAACCCGTCAAAGAGAGGGCGAGGATAATACCGACCGTGGCGGCCGAGCTCTGGATTATGCCCGTAAAGACGGTGCCTATGAGAAGCGCTATCAGGGGGTTGGCGAAGGCGACGAGCAAGCCCTGGAAGGCCTCGCTTTCTTTAAGTCCCGCCACCGAGCTCGACATAAAGGTCATACCGTACATCAAAATGGCGAAGCCGACGAGCACTGTGCCGATATCCTTGCGGCGGGTCTTTTTCTTGCTTATCATTATAAGCACGACGCCTATGACGGCGACGAGAGGCGAGAAGGATTCGGGCTGTAAAAGCTTTAAGAAAAAGTTATCGGACGTTATGCCCGTGAGGCTTAAGAGCCACGCCGTGAGCGTCGTGCCGATGTTGGAACCCATCATGACGCTTACCGTCTGCGAAAGCTCGAGGATGCCCGAGTTGACGAAGCCGACGAGCATTACCGTCATGGCCGAGGACGACTGGATCGCGATGGTTATCCCGGCGCCTAACAGTATGCTTTTCAAAGGATTGGAGGTCAGCTTGCGAAGAGTGTGCTCGAGACGTCCGCCGGCAAGCTTTTCAAGGCTTCCCGACATAACGTTCATGCCGAAGAGGAAAAATGCGAGTCCTCCGAGCAGCATAAATACGTCAAAAATATCCATAAAAGAAACATTCCCCCATAAGCGCGATATTATTCGACATATATCATTATAAACTATGTCGTTCCTTTTTTCAAGAGCGCCTTTATTATTTCGGGGGATTTTTCCGTTTCGGGGTTATTTTAAGATTGACCGAAACCGTTTTATATGGTATATTATATATGTCGGTTCGCAAAATCCCGACGTTAATAAAAACTACGAAAAGGAAATCTCAATAATGAAAAACGTTCGCAAATTGGCGCTCTCCGGCATTATCGCGGCGGCCTACGTCGCGCTGACGCTCGTCTGTCTGCCTATAGCCTTCGGCCCCGTGCAGTTCCGTCCCGCCGAAGCGCTTACGGTAATTCCCTTCTTCTTCCCCCTTGGGACTGCGGCCCTCACCGTCGGCTGTTTTCTCGCAAACCTCTTTTCGGGATACGGCGTATACGATATGGTTTTCGGCACCTTCGCGACGCTTTTAGCGGGTCTTCTGACCTCGCTCGCCGGCAAAGCGTTCCGTAAAGAAGTCAAAAACGGCCTCAGACCGATGCCGAAATGGTATGAATACGTTTTCGCCGTGACGCCGCCCATCGCCTCGAACGCCTTTATAATCCCGCTCGTCTTCTGTCTTTACGCGGGCGCGCCGTTTTTCACGCCCGAAGCCGACGTCGTTTACTTCCCCGGTGTGCTCGAGGTCGGCGCCTCGGAGGCGCTGACGGTCGTTCTTATCGGCGTCCCGCTTATGATAATCTTCGCAAAATACGGTCTGTTCGAAAAAATCTTCAACTATAAAAGAAAGGATACAAACAGATGAAAGTAAGGAAAGCCGTTATCCCCGCGGCGGGCTTCGGAACGAGAATGCTCCCCGCCACCAAAGCAATACCGAAGGAGCTTTTGCCCATAGTCGACAAGCCGGCGATACAGTATATCGTCGAGGAAGCCGCCGCGAGCGGTATAGAAGAGATACTCATTATAATATCGCGCGGCAAGAGCGCCATTGAAGACCATTTTGACCGCTATTTCGAGCTCGAGCAGAGGCTCGTGGCGGGCAATAAAAAGAAACAGCTCGAGGACGCCCTTAAGCCATGCAATCTCGCGAAGATAACCTTCGTCCGTCAGCAGGAGGTCAAGGGTCTCGGCCACGCCGTCAGCTACGCGAGAGAATTCGCGGCGGGCGAGCCCGTCGCCGTCCTCTACGGCGACGACGTCATAATGGGCGACGTCCCCGCGACCAAGGAGCTCCTGGACGCCTACGAGAAATACGGAAAGGGAGGCACCGGACTCAAGCACGTCCCCGTCGAACAGCTCTCCCGCTACTGCTCCATGAAGGCCGAGGAGATAAGCGACGGTATTTACTCTGTTACCGATATGATAGAAAAGCCCCGTAAGGGCGAGGAGTTTACCGACCTTTCTATTCTGGGCCGCGTCGTCCTCCCCTATGAGATATTCGACATCCTCGACAAAACCGCCCCCGGCGCGGGCGGCGAGATACAGCTTACCGACGCTATGAAGGTGCTGGCGCGCACCGTCGGCATGACGGGCGTGGTTTTCTCGGGAACGCGCTACGACATGGGCAATAAATTGGGCGTCATGCAGGCCGCTGTCGAGACGGCTGCCCGCCACCCCGAGATAGGCGAGGATTTCAAAAAATACATAAAGGAATTCGTCAAAACTCTGTGACGGAATAAAAACGGCTTTCGACCGTCTTAAAAAGTCCGTGATTATGTGTATTTTGCACATAAAAGCGGCG
>JAEEIO010000149.1 GCA_016281405.1 Clostridiales bacterium
GCCGCCTCGCAGGCCTATAGACCGATAAAAGAGTATAACAGAGAGCTTTACGAACTTTTCAAAAAGTATAATATCAATGAGATCCGCGAGGGCAAAAGACTCTATTTCGGCCCCAACCCCGAAGAGTATCTCGACTTCAGATTACCGCCGGACGAGTGGATGTAAAGCCGCGCCACGCCCCCTCATTAAACGGTTATTCATTATTCATTCTTCAGTATTCATTAAAAATCCCGCCCTTTCGGGCGGGATTTTTTACGGGAAGTTGCCCCTTTTGTTGTTTTAGTTAAATCGCGGCTGTCACCGCGGTGAAATCCGAGAACCTTGCTCTCGGGTGAAATCGTTCGGCCTCGCCTCACGGTGAAATTATATCCGTCCCCTAACCCCGCGAAGCGGGATTTCACCGCCGAAGGCGATTTCACCCACCGAAGGTGGATTTATCCCGTCCGCATGGAACGGATATCATTGCAAAAGCCACACTTTCGCATCTCGGGGGCCCCCGAAAAGCCGAGGCCCTCCTCCGAGGCTTTTTGGGGAAAGGAGGAGCGACGGAGCGAGCGAGAGACGGCTTTTTAATAAAAAAGTCGTCGCGAACGATACGAAGTCCGCGACGACGTGGTCGGAGCGGCGAGACTCGAACTCGCGGCATCCGGCTCCCAAAGCCGGCGCGCTACCAGCTGCGCTACGCCCCGATTTACTTGTCCGTCGGCAAGAGCCGACGGACAATTTTTATTTTCTGTCTTTCAGATAGTTTTCGACCGAGCGGTCGTAGCTCCGTTCTCCCTCTTTCGAGAAATAGCAGGCGGGAAGTTCGCCGTAGCTCTTGTGGTATCTCACGCACTCGCAGCACTTGCCGTGCCTCTCGCACGGATAGGTGCAGTTGCACGCGCCTTTGTTTTCGCAGGCCATCTTATTCCTCCCAGTTGTGCCAGACGTTCTGGACGTCGTCGTCGTCCTCCAAAGCCTCCAAAAGCTTGTTGATGTTTTTAAGGTCGTCCTCGTCAGAAAGCGCGACGTAGGTCGAGGGTATCATCTCGGCCTGCGCCGAAAGGAACGTATATCCCTTCGCCGCAAGGGCGTCTGCCGTCTTGGAGACCTCCTCGGGATCGGTGAATATCTCAAACACCTCGTCGTCCGACGTAAAGTCGATCGCGCCGCAGTCCATCGCGGCCTCCATGACCTCGTCTTCCGAAAGGTCTTCGCGCTCGATGACTATAACGCCCTTCTTCGCGAACATCCACGAGACCGAGCCGACGGTGCCGAGATTACCGCCGAACTTGTCGAAATAGTGGCGAAGGTCGCCCGCCGTGCGGTTACGGTTGTCGGTAATGGTCTCGACGATAATGGCGATGCCCTTCGGGCCGTATCCCTCGTAGGTTATCGACTCGTAGTTGTTGGCGTCGGCGCTGCCCGAGGCCTTCTTGATAACGCGGTCGATGTTGTCGTTCGGCACGTTGTTGGCCTTGGCCTTGTCGATGGCGGCCTTCAGGGCGCTGTTAGCCGTCGGGTCGGGACCGCCGCTTCTTACCGCGAGCGTGATCTCAAGCCCGATTTTTGTGAAGACCTTTGCGCGCTGGGCGTCGGTCTTGCTCTTTTTGTGCATAATGTTTTTCCATTTAGAATGTCCGGACATTTATTTAACCTCCGAGCCGTCGTTTCCCTCGAAACCGACGGAAAATAGTTCGTTTATTCTCCCGTTTTGCCCCGTGATGAAAAGATAGCCGAAAAGCGCCTCCAACCCCGTCGCGCGGTGATATACCGTCGGGTCGGTGTGCTTGGGGGACGAATGCGTCTTTACGTTTCTGCCCCTCTTGTAGACCGCCGTCTCTTCTTCGGTAAGGAGCGGCAGTATCTTCGCGAGAGCCGCGCTCTGGGCGTTTGCCGAAACGTATCCGACCGTCTTCCTGTGAAGGTCGCCGTTGGACCCGCCGCTTTGCGAGAAGGTAAGGCACCTTGCCATAAGCTCCGTCACCGCGTCGCCTAAGTAGGCGAGCGTCAGATTGTCGACCCTTTCGGCCTCGTCTTTAGTCAAGCAGGGAACTTTGTCAAACTCAAACTTCATATCAGAATTCTTTTCTGCCTTCGATGGCGCGCCTTAAGGTCATATCGTCGGCAAACTCCAGATCGGCGCCGACGGGTATGCCGTAGGCGAGCCTCGTCACTTTGACGCCAAAGGGCTTTAAGAGTCTTGCGATATACATCGCCGTCGCCTCGCCCTCGATGTTCGGATTGGTCGCCATAATGACCTCCGAAACCTCGCCGTCCTTAAAACGCTCGAGCAAAGGCTTTATCATAATATCGTCCGCGCCTATCTTCTTGACGGGCGAGAGCCTGCCGTGAAGGACGTGATAGGTGCCGAAGTATTCGCCGGTCTTTTCAATGGCGACGACGTCCTTCGACTCCTCGACCACGCAAATGGTGCCCTTGTCCCTCTTGTCGCTTTTGCAGACCGAGCAAAGCTCTTCGTCGGTGAAATCGCAACAGACGGCGCAGTAGTGGATGTTTTTCTTTGCGTTTACTACCGCGTCGGCGAAGGCCTTGACCTCCTCCTCGGGCAGGGAAAGGATATGGTAAGCCATCCGCTGAGCCGATTTGAGACCGACCGACGGAAGCTTCTGAAACTGTTCTATAAGCTTTTCAAGCGAAACGGCGTATTGCATTTTATCACATCATCCCGCCGAGACCGGGGATATTCAGCCCGCCGGTAAGCTCAGCCATGGTGTCCTCGTATTCTTTCTTGGCGTTCGCGTTCGCCTCGTTGACGGCGGCGACTATGAGATCCGAAAGCATTTCGGCGTCGTCGGGGTCGATGACGTCGGGCGATATTTCAAGCTTAAGAAGCTCGTTTTTGCCGTTAACGGTGACGTTTACCGCGCCGCCGCCCGAAGCCGCGGAGTATTCCTTATTCGCAAGCTCCTCCTGCTTTTCCTGCATTTCGGTCTGCAGGGCGTTTATGCGGTTCATCATGTTTTCGCGGCCTCCGCCGCCGAAATCCTTGGGAATGCGAACTTTCATGGCGTTTTCCTTTCAGACTATGTCAATGTCGTTTTTATTGCTTTCAAGCCAGCTCGTGAACCTGTCGTCGGGCTCCTTTTTCGCTCCGTCGTCGGCGACGGCGTAAAGCGCTTCGCCCGTCACTTCCTTGGCGGCCGACGCTATTTCGTTTACCGTCGCGACGTTTCCGAGCATTTCGATAAGCGCGGCGTTTTTGGTCTTTATTATCAGCTTGTCGCCGCTCCTGACGGCGCTCGACCCGATAAGAAGCGACCATAGAGACATTTTATGGTGTTCTTTAAGCTTTGAGACTATTTCGTTCCACCTGTCGTAAAACCCTGCCGATATAACGTCCTCGGCCGTAGACTTTTCCTCCGCCGCTTTCTCTTCCGCAGGCGCTTCCGCGACGCTTTCCTCAAACGGCGGCTCGGGTTCTTTGTCGTAATCGAAGGGAGGAAAGTCGGGCTCTGCCTTTTCGTCCTTTTCCGCCTTCGGCTCGGGCGCCTTTTCGGACGCTTTTTCAGGCGCGGGGTCGGGAGTAAACGGCGGCTCCTCCGCCGCGGATTTAACGGGCGCGGGGGCGCTCTTTACGGCCGCGGGAGCGGGACTTTGCCATGTAAAATCTTTTTCCTTTACACCGTCGTCACAGCCGCGGATCATCTTTAAGAAGGCAAGCTCGACCGAGATCCTCTTGTTGACCGCCCTCGGCATCTTTTCGAGAGTCCCCTGGAGTATCTCCATAAAGCGGAGTATGTCGTCGAAGGAAAAGCGTTTCGCAAGCTCGGCAAACTTTTTCATGTCCACCTCGCTGCAGATGACAAGCTCTTCGCCGCCTCCCGTCTCCTTTACGACCATCAGGTCGCGTAAAAAGGCAATCAGGTCTTCCGTCAGCCTCGTGAAATCCTTAGAAGAGTAGTAAAGCGACGCGAGCGTCGAAATAACAGAGGCGTAATCCGAAGCGGCCACCGCCCCGTAAAGCTCGAAAAGAGTCTCTTTGCCGGTGCTCTGGGTCATGGCGTCGACATAGTCTCTCGTAAGCCTTTCGCCCGCGCCCGCGCACTGGTCGAGTATTGATATGGCGTCTCTGACGCTTCCGTCGCCGAGACGCGCAATCTGCGTGACGGCGTCGGCGTCGGCCTCGATGCCTTCAAGACGGCAAATATCCGAAAGCCTCGCGCTTATCTCCTTGACGGTAAGACGTCTGAAATCGAAGCGCTGACAGCGGGACAGCACCGTCGTCGGCACCTTGTTTATTTCTGTCGTCGCAAGTATGAAAATGACGTGCGCCGGCGGCTCCTCGAGCGTCTTCAAAAGCGCGTTGAAGGCGGCAGTCGACAGCATGTGGACCTCGTCAATTATGTAGACCTTGTAATTCGAAACGGAAGGGGAGTAGATGACGTCCTCGCGGAGCTCTCTCACGTCGTCCACGCCGTTGTTGCTCGCCGCGTCGATCTCGATTATATCCATTATCTCGCCGCTCGCGATGCCCTTGCATATCTCGCACTCGTTGCAGGGATTTCCGTTTTTCGGATTTTTACAGTTTATGGCCTTCGCGAAGATTTTCGCGCAAGAGGTCTTGCCCGTGCCTCTGGTGCCGGTGAAAAGATAGGCGTGAGCGACTTTTCCCGAGATTATCTCGTTTTTCAGCGTCGCGGTTATATGCTCCTGCCCGACGACGTCGAAAAAAGCCTGCGGCCTGTATTTTCTGTATAAGCTCTTATGCACGGCTTTATCCTCCCGTTATAGTGAACGGAAGCGGAATTCTTACGGCAGCCGAGCGAAACTGCTTAATGCTGCTCGGTTCCCCGCCTGACATGGTTCACAGCCGTCGGTCACATAAGGTCCGCTTCCGTCCGTAATATTATATTATAAAAAGATTTTTTAATCAAGAGAAAATTGTAAAAAGACAACTAAAAACGGTCACAGACGTTCGATCTTCTCAAACGAAAAGTCCGTTATCTTTTCGCCGCAGACCGAAAGGACGTATTCCTCACCGTCGAAACGGTAGGTCTTTTGCATCATTTCGCAGGTTATGGGCTTACGCGAAAGCAGGAAAGGGAAGCCCTCGCCCGAAAGCTTCGAGAAGGCCTCTCTCGCCGAGAAGACTGAGTAAAGATATTCGGCGCCGTTTTCGGCAGCGAGATATTTTTCGTGGACGTCGTCGGGCATTATCCTTTTCGCGACTATCGGATTGTTGTTGGCGATCTTTTCGAAGTCAATGCCCACCTCGCCGTCCGAGACGGCGACGAAGACGTAGCCGTTTTTGTGGGTGATACCTATTTTAAGGTCCGACCCGACGATATACGGCTTTCCTTTTTGCGTTTTCGCGAGCAGAAAGTCATTAAGACCCTCTCTTTCGAGCATTTTTTCGACAAGCTCTCCCGCGGTCTTTCTCTCGGCGGCGCGCGTCGTGTCGGCCGCTACAGAATAGCATATTTTAAGCATAAAAATCCCCTTTTGAAATCGTGAAAGCCGCCTTAACGGCGGCTTTCGGAGTTATACTTCTTTTCTCCGAGAAGCTTGGAAAGCTCCTTTTTGAAAGACTCCACGTCGGCAAACTGACGGTAAACCGACGCGAAACGAACGTAGGCCACCTCGTCTATGTCCTTGAGCTTGGCCATCGCGAGCTCGCCTATAAGCTTCGAGGTTATCTCGAGGTCTAAGGAGTTGTAAAGCTGGGCCTCGATCTCGTCGACCGCCTTTTCGAGAGTAGCAACCGGGACGGGACGCTTCTCGCAGGCCTTCATAAGACCGCCTAAGAGCTTTTCTCTGCTGAATATCTGACGGGTACCGTCGCGCTTGATAACGTAAATCGGTATTTTCTCGATCTTTTCGTAAGTCGTGAAACGGCTGCCGCATTTCAGACACTCTCTGCGGCGCCTTATCTGCTCGTCGTCCTCGGTCGAACGCGAGTCAAGGACCTTGCTTTCGGTATGCTCGCAAAACGGACATTTCATAAAATGACCTCAGGCTTTAAGATATTTTTTCACGCTGTCGGGCGCGAGCTCGGCGTCGCCGGAGACGGTGATGTAAATATCCGCGTCGTGAGCGCCGCAAAGCGTCTCGAGCTTGGCAAGCAGGGAACCGAGCTCTACCAGATCTTCGCCGATGATCTTCAGTATGCTGTCGACGTAGATCTTGTGAATGTCGTAGTTGCCCGCGAGCAGTCCCGCGATGAAACCGAGGAAGTTCTCGGCGTCGGAAATGGAATACTCGGTGGTGTCTATAAGTCTTGCCTGGTGGGAAATATCGTAGCGGAGCTTGTCGCCCTTTTCAATGCAGACGACGCTTCCGTCAGACTCTTTTACGCTGTTGTTGACCGCCTCGATGAGGTGCTTGGTCTTGCCCATGCCTTTGAGACCCATAATAACGGTTAACATATTCGAATACCTCCAAAAAAGTTTTATTGTCTGTAAACATTATACATTATTTTTTTAAAAAAAGCAAATGCAAATCGGAGAAAAAAGTGAAATCGTTTTACTTGAGACGCGCCGTAAGAATTGCGGCCCTGTCCTCGTATCCCTTTTTACCCATAAGCGCGAACATATTCTTCTTGTAATCCTCGACGCCGGGCTGATTGAAGGGGTTTACGCCGAGGGTATAACCCGACACGGCGCATGCCAGCTCGAAGAAATAGACGAGCCTGCCGTAATTCTCTTCGTCGCGCTTGTCGATAGTGATGATTATGTTCGGCACTCCGCCGTCGACGTGGGCGAGCACCGTCCCGAGATGCGCCTTTTCGTTTATCTCGTTAACGTCTTTCCCCGCGAGGAAATTCAAGCCGTCGCCGTTATCCTCGACAAACGGCACCAAAAGTCCGCTCGCGGCGTTTTTGACCCAAATGACAGTTTCGAACAGGAATCTGACGCCGTCCTGAATGTATTGCCCGAGCGAGTGAAGATCGGTCGTAAAGGAGACGGACGCGGGGAAGATGCCCTTTTTGTCCTTTCCCTCGCTCTCGCCGTAAAGCTGCTTGAACCACTCGGCAAAGGAGCAAAGCGACGGCTCGAAGGATGAAAGCACTTCGATCTGCTTGCCCGCGCCTAAAAGCATATTTCTGTATGCGGCGTAACGCAGACAGTCGTTTTTCTCAAACGGCAGGGAAGTGTAATCTTTCCTTGCGGCAGCGGCGCCTTTCATAATGGCGTCTATGTCTGCCCCCGCGACGGCGATCGGCAAAAGCCCGACGGCAGTCAGCACCGAATATCTGCCGCCGATGTTATCGGGCACAACAAACGACTCGTAGCCCTTTTTGTTCGCAAGCTCCTTTAGAGTGCCTCTCGCTTTATCTGTCGTGGCGTAAATCCTTTCGGACGCCTTTTTACCGTATTTCTTTTCAAGAAGCCCCCTAAATATCCTGAAAGCCACGGCCGGCTCGGTGGTCGTGCCCGACTTGGATATGACGTTTACCGAAAAATCGTCGTCGCCTATCTCTTCGATAATATCGTTAATATACTCGGCGCTTAAGTTGTTTCCCGCGAAAAGGACCTTAACGCCGCCCTTTTTGCAGGCGGGCAGAAAGTCTATCGCGCTCCTAGCGCCGAGATACGAACCGCCTATGCCAATGACGACAAGGTATTTGCTGTCGCTCTTTATCATTGCGGCCGCCTTTTTGATCCTCGCGAACTCCTCCTTGTCGTAATCCTCGGGGAGCGTCACCCA
>JAEEIO010000150.1 GCA_016281405.1 Clostridiales bacterium
AAAGCCGTTTTTTGTCAAAATCTGCGAGGCGCTCGGCTGCGCTAAGGTCGGATGGCCGAGCCACGCGGAAAAACACGAGCAGGGTCTCGACCCGGTGATTTTCGCGCATTACAGACCCGAAATAAAATACAAATAAACGAGGTATCATTATGTCAAAGCGTATTACGATCATCGAAACGGTCAAAGAGATAATAGGCAAAGACTATCCGCTTGAAAAGGTCGATATCGGCGAAGACGCGCTGTTGTCGAAAAACGGCATGACCTTCGCGACGGAGTGCTATGAAGCAAAAGGTCTCGGGCGCGTTTGCGTCATGACGATGAAGGCGATGCTCGGACTTATGAAAATGGAGACCGTAATAGTCGCCGCCGACGCGAAGGACGTCCCGCTTTTCAATCTCGACTATGTGAGCGCCTTCGGTAAAGAGACGCAGATAGCGGAGCTTTACGACACCATGCTCTCTCCCCTTCCTGACGCGCGTGCGGCCGAATACGCGGCGGTCAAAGAGAAATACGCCGACATCGAGGAAAAGGTCTCGACGGGACATTGGTATGACGAGATTCTCTATCCCTTCTCGACCCATAAGGCGGGAAAGAAGCTCGGAGACAGGCTTTCCGAACTTGCGAAAGACTATATTTCGGTTTACGAAAAGCAGTTCAAAGACGCCGCCGACTGCGACAGGTCCGAAAAAGCCGCTAAGACCGCCGAGTTTGCAAACAAGCTTTACGAGAGCGGCGGTCCCGCCGTCGATCAGGTAAAGAAGCTGTTCGGCGACGAGACTGCGCGAAGGCTTGTCGTAAACCGCATGTACGGAGTGAAATAAAGCCGTTTTTCGGCGAAAAGAGGTGCAGGATGTATTACGATCCCAAAACGAATAAGTTCCCTTACACCGATATTACCGACAAACACTATCTCAAGGTAAAGAAAAACAACGGTCTCGTCTTCGACGAGAACTACCCCTATATCGACAGGTCGAAAGGCTTCCTTTTCAAGCAGAAGCTTATAAGAATACTGCTTTATATCCTCGTCTTCCCCATCGCCACCGTCCGCATGGGCCTTCGTATTAAAGGACGCGAGAATATCAAAAAGCATAAGGACGTTCTGAAAAACGGCGTTATCTCCTGCTGCAACCACGTTCATATGTGGGACTACATAGCCGTTATGAAGGCGATTAGGCCGTTTAAGTCAAATCTTCTGGCGTGGGCGCCCAACGTCCGCGGCGAAAACGGCAAGCTTATCCGTCTTGTCGGCGGTATTCCGATACCCGACCGCGGCGCGCACGCTACGGCGGCCTATCTCAATGTGCTTGAAGACCTTTTGAAGAACGAAAAAGGCTGGCTCCACATCTATGCGGAGGGCAGTATGTGGGAGTATTACGCTCCCGTCCGTCCCTTCAAGCGCGGCATTTCTTATCTTTCGATAAAGTCGGACAAGCCCGTCTTGCCGCTCGGCATCTCCTACAGAAAAGCGGGCTTTATAAGAAGTAAGATATTCAAGCAGGTCGCCTGCCTCACCTTAACCGTGGGCGAGCCTGTTTACCCCGACGAGTCTTTGCCCCTCGGAGAAAGAGAAAAAGACCTTACGGTTAGATGTCACGACGCGGTGTGCAGGCTTGTCGGCATCGACCCCGCTAAAAACCTCTATCCGCCGGTATTCAATAACGACAAGAGGATCGACTATTACACCGACGTCTATGGCGTCGGATACAAAACTTCCTGGTAAAACGGTGATTTTATGAAACTCGATTTCAAAGGCAAAATCGCAGTCGCCGCCTGCAAGCTTATACGCGCTATAGGAAAGCCTCTTGGAAAAGGGAGCAGTTTGCCCGGCGTTATAGCGCTTAAAATCGACAAAGACGTCCTCAAAAAGATAGCCCTTCCCGAAAAGATAATTGCCGTCACGGGAAGTAACGGCAAGACGTCGACCGTCGAGATGATAGCCTCGGCTTTAACGGCCAACGGCCTTGACGTCGTCTATAACTCCGAAGGCGCCAATCAGCTTGACGGCGCCGCGACGCTTATTCTTTGCAAAAGCAAAAAAGGCGTTTTGAAGGGCGACGTGCTGCTGTTCGAGTCCGACGAGCAGTCGGCAAGGCACGTTTTCAAATACTTCACCCCAACGCTATACGTCATCACCAATCTTTACAGAGATCAGCTCAGCCGTAACGGCCATCCCGAGAGGATCTTCTCAATTATCAAAGAGAGTATAAAAGACGGTTCGAAGCTTCTTCTCAACGCCGACGATCCGCTCGTCGCCTCCTTCGGATATAAGAGAGAAGGCACCGTTTATTTCGGCGTGGCGCGGCGCAAGGACAGCATTGAAAAGTGTGACAGCGTCTATGACGACGGCGCCTTCTGCCCCGTCTGCGGCGGCAGGATGGAATACGATTACAGACTATATAACCACGTCGGAGGTTTTAAGTGTCTTTCATGCGACTTCAAGCGCGAAAAGCCGAAATACGAAGTCACCGAGACTGAAAACGGCGGCCTTGCGATAAACGGAAAAGAGATAGACTTCAAATATCTCGGTCTCCATCACGTTCACAATATGCTCGCGGCTTATACCGTTCTTGCCGAACTCGGTCTCGAAAACGAGACGACTGTGGAAGCCCTTGCCGCGCACGTTATGAGAAACGGCCGCACGGTAAACTTCAAAATCGGCGAAAACTACGGCACGCTTTTGGTATCGAAACACGAAAACTCAATATCCTACGACTGCGCCATAAGGACGGCCGTAACTTGCGGTAAGCCCGTGACGGTGCTTATTATCGTCGATTCTGTGAGCCGCAAGTATTTCACAAGCGATATATCTTGGATTTACGACATCGATTTCGAAAAGCTCGCCGTCCCGAATATCACCGAGATAATTCTCGCGGGCGCATACTGTCACGACCTCGCGGTGAGGTTTTCATTTACCGACGTCGACAAGGACAGAATTACCGTCTCGGAGCGGATCGAGGACGCCGCGGAGGAGCTGAAATACGGCGACAAGGGCCGTATTTTCGTCATGACCTGCTTCTCCGATAAGCATAAGTTCACGAAGTTCTGCGAGCTTTTGGAGCCGGGCGTCGAGATACCCGAGACGGAAAGCGGAAAGGATGAATGATATGATAAAAATAGTTCATCTTTACAGCGATATAATGAACCTCTACGGCGAATACGGAAACGTCCGTATTCTTAAAGATCGTCTTGACAAAT
>JAEEIO010000151.1 GCA_016281405.1 Clostridiales bacterium
ACTTTGCTCCGACGTGGAGCGGGTGATGGGAATCTTCTCGCGGCTCGACGCCGCTCGGTCACCTCGGGTCTGACGCGCCCCCCGGCGCGTCATTCAATACCTCGGCCTTCGATTCCCATTTTTCTAATTACCAAAACACAAAGGGCTCAGAAGAGCCCTTTGTGTTTTGGAGCGGGTGATGGGAATCGAACCCACGCGGCCAGCTTGGAAGGCTGGAATTCTACCATTGAACTACACCCGCGATTATTGAAAGCTATAAAAATATACCACATCGCGGGGCTGTTGTCAAGCGATTTTTGTGTCTGCAGCTCACTTTTTTACTTTGTATATACAAAACTCTTGCAATCCGCGAAATATTGTGATAAAATGTCGGTTGACAAAAAGCGAAGACGGAGAAAGTCCCGCCTGAAAACCTTTAAGAGAGCCGACGGTCGGTGCGAGTCGGCAGGGGAAGGGCGAGAGGATCGCTCCCGAGCTTCGGCCCGAAAGGAGACGAGTAGGCGCCGACGGCAGCCCCCGTTACGGGCGGGCGCATGATGGTGCGCATGCAAGAAAATGGTGACTTTCCGTCTTTTCTCGCGAGAAAAGGCGGTTTTTTTACATCTTTTTAAGAAAGGGAAGACTGTATGTTCAAAAAAGTCGACACCGAACTGAAATTCGTCGAGCGCGAAAAGCAGACGGAGAAGTTCTGGAAGGAAAACGGCATCTTCGAAAAAAGCTGCAGGGAAAACGAGGGGAAAGAGAGCTACACCTTCTACGACGGTCCGCCGACCGCCAACGGCAAGCCGCACATAGGCCACGTCCTCACGAGGGCCATCAAAGACCTTTTCCCGCGTTACTATACCATGAAGGGCTACGACGTCCCGCGTAAAGCGGGATGGGACACCCACGGCCTCCCCGTCGAGCTCGAGGTGGAGAAAGCTCTGGGCCTTGACGGCAAGGATCAGATAGAGAAATACGGCATGCAGCCCTTTATAGAGAAATGCCGCGAGAGCGTCTGGAAATATAAGGGCATGTGGGAAAGTTTTTCCGACACCGTGGGATTTTGGGCCGACATGGAAAACCCCTACATCACCTACGACAACAAATTCATCGAGTCGGAGTGGTGGGCGCTCAAAGAAATATGGAACAAGGGCCTTTTGTATAAGGGCTTCAAGATAGTCCCCTACTGCCCACGCTGCGGCACGCCGCTTTCGAGCCACGAGGTCGCTCAGGGCTATAAGGACGTCAGGGAACGTTCCGCCGTCGTCCGCTTCAAAGTGAAGGGCGAGGACGCCTATTTCCTCGCGTGGACGACCACTCCGTGGACGCTCCCTTCCAACGTCGCCCTTTGCGTAAACCCCGTCGAGTGCTACGTCAAAGTAAAGCACGAAGGCTTTACATACTATATGGCCGAGGCGCTCGTCCCCGCGGTGCTCGGAGAGAACGCCGAAATACTCGAAAGATACAAGGGCAAGGATCTTGAATACAAAGAATACGAGCCCCTCTGGAACTTCGTCTCGCCCAAAGAAAAATGCTGGTACGTCACCTGCGACGGCTACGTCACTCTGACAGACGGCACGGGCATAGTCCACATCGCTCCCGCCTTCGGCGAGGACGACGCCAACGTCGGCCGCAAATACGACCTCCCCTTCGTTCAGCTCGTCGACCAGAAGGGCGAAATGACGAAAGAGACCAAATGGGCGGGGATGTTCTGCAAGAAGGCCGACAAGGAGATACTTATTGACCTCGAAAAGAGCTGCAAGCTCTTCTCGGCGCCCGTCTACGAGCACAGCTATCCCCATTGCTGGCGCTGCGGCACGCCGCTCATATACTACGCCCGCGACACCTGGTTCATCAAAATGACCGCCGTCAAGGACGACCTCATAAGAAACAACAAAACGGTCAACTGGGTGCCCGAGAGCATCGGCACAGGCCGCTTCGGCGACTGGCTCGAAAACGTGCAGGATTGGGGCATTTCCCGTAACCGCTACTGGGGCACGCCTCTTAATATATGGGAGTGCTCCTGCGGCCACCGTCACGCCGTCGGATCGATAGAAGAACTCAAAAGCCTCTCGGATAACTGCCCCGAGACCGTCGAACTTCACAGACCCTATATCGATAACGTCACCATAAAATGCGAAAAGTGCGGCGGAGAGATGCACCGCGTCCCCGAGGTCATAGACTGCTGGTTCGACAGCGGCGCCATGCCCTTCGCCCAGCACCATTACCCCTTCGAGAACAAGGAAAAGTTCGAGCGTCAGTTCCCGGCCGACTTCATCTCCGAGGCCGTCGACCAGACAAGAGGATGGTTCTATTCGCTTCTTGCCATCTCGACCTTACTCTTTAATAAGTCCCCCTATAAAAACGTCGTCGTTCTGGGCTTGGTTTGCGACGAGAACGGGCAGAAGATGTCGAAATCCAAAGGCAACGCCGTCGATCCCTTCGAGGCGCTCGCGAAATACGGAGCCGACACGATAAGGTGGTATTTCTACACCAACTCGGCGCCGTGGCTGCCTTCCCGCTTCATAGACAGGGCGGTCCTGGAGGGCCAGCGCAAGTTCTTGGGCACCCTTTGGAACACCTACGCCTTCTTCGTCCTCTACGCCTCGATAGATAACTTCGACCCGACCGAATATAATATAGACGACCTAAGTCTTACCGTCATGGACAAATGGCTCCTCTCGCGCCTTAACACCGCCGTTGCGGACGTCAGGGAAAACATGGATAAATACCGCATCCCCGAGGCCGCCGCGGTGCTTGAAAACTTCGTCGACGAGCTTTCCAACTGGTATGTCAGAAGGAGCCGAGAGCGCTTCTGGGGGACCGAAATGACCGAGGATAAAAAGGCCGCCTACATGACCCTCTGGACGGCGCTCGTCACCGTCTCGAAGGCCGCCGCGCCCATGATCCCCTTCATGACCGAGAGCATCTATCAGAACCTCGTCCGCTCGGTCGATAAAGACGCCCCCGAGAGCGTCCACCTCACCGCCTATCCCGTGTCGGACGCCAAATACATCGACAAAAAGCTCGAAGAGCAGATGGGGACGGTGCTCCGCGCCGTCGTGCTCGGCCGCGCCGCACGTAACGCCGTAAGCATAAAAAACCGTCAGCCGCTCTCGGTTATCTACGTCCAGTCGGCCGCCCATATCGAAAAGGCCTATCTCGACATAATCGCAGACGAACTTAACACCCACGAGGCAGTCCTCACCGACGACGCCTCCGACTTCGTCTCCTACAGCTTCAAGCCGCAGCTTAAGACCGTCGGCCCGAAATACGGAAGGATGTTAGGCGAGATCAAAAACGCACTCGCGTCGCTCGACGGCAAGGCCGCAAGGAAGGAACTTGCCGAAAAGGGCGCCTTGACGCTTAAGCTCTCGGGCGGCGAGGCCGTCCTCACGCCCGACGACCTTCTTATCGAGACCAAACAGATAGAAGGCTTCGTCTCCGAGACCGACGGCACAGTCACCGTCGCGCTCGACACCGAGCTTTCCGACGCGCTCATAAACGAGGGCTTCGTGAACGAGGTCGTCTCCAAGCTTCAGACCATGCGAAAAGAAGCGGGCTTCAACGTCACCGACCGCATAACCGTTTCGGTGACGGGAAGCGAAAAGGTCGTCGCCGCCTTCAAAGCCGCCGAAAAAGAGGCCGCCAAGGTGGTATTGGCCGAGGCCGTTTACTACGGATCGCAGGACGCCGACCTCACGAAAGAGTGGGATATAAACGGCGAAACCGCCACGCTTTCCGTAAAGAGAGTCTGACCGATGAAGACCGCCGTACCTCGCGCGGAACATCCGCGCCCCGACTTGCGTAGGGAAGAAATAGCGATTTTAAACGGAAAATGGGACTTCGCCTTCGGAAGCGAAGGCGAAGTCCCTTGCTTTGAAAAGAAAATAACCGTGCCGTTCGTATATCAGTCGCCCCTTTCGGGTATTGGCGACGAAAGAAACTGCGACCGCGTGTGGTATCGCCGCACCTTTACCGTCCCGAAAAGGCTTTCGGGAAGGCGTGTGCTCCTTCGCTTCGGCGCCGCCGACTACTATACCGAGGTATTCGTAGACGGCAAAAAAACAGGCGCTCACGAGGGCGGCTATTCGCCCTTCGATTTCGACGTGACCGCTTATGACGACGGCAAAGAACACATACTTACCGTTATGTGCGTGGACACTCTTTCGAAGGATCAGCCGCGCGGCAAGCAAAGCTACAAAGGCGAAAGCTTCTCCTGTTGGTACGTAAACTCGACGGGACTTTGGCAGTCCGTCTGGCTCGAGGCGGTGGGGGAAAGGTATATCAAAAATGTCCGCATAACCCCCGAATTCGACACCGCCTCGGTCCGTTTCGAACTCTTCGCCGACGCCGCCTGCAGCCTTTCGGCCCTAATAGAAATCTCCTATAAGAACAAGCCGATAGCAAGTTCTGAAGCGGCTTTCAACGGCGTCAAGGCTGAAACCTTTATATCACTCGGCAAGGGCTTTCACCGTTGGTCGCCCTCAAATCCCGCGCTCTACGACGTCAAAATCACGCTTCTTCGAGAAGGCATAAGAATAGACCGCCTTAGAAGCTATTTCGGGATGCGAAAAATCGAAATTAAAGGGGATCGCATCCTCTTAAACGGCCGCCCGCTCTATCAGAGGCTCGTCCTCGACCAGGGCTATTTCAAAGGCGGCATACTGACCGCGCCGTCCGACGAGACTCTCGCAAACGACGTCCGCCTCATTAAAAAACTCGGCTATAACGGCGCGAGAAAGCATCAGAAATGCGAAGACCCGCGCTGGCTCTACCACGCCGACCGCCAGGGGCTCTTGGTCTGGTGCGAACTGCCGTCGTGCTACGAATTCACCCCCGAGTCGAAGGAAAACTTACTACGCGACATGGCAGCCGAGATCGAGCGCGACTATAACCACCCGTCCGTCATCGCGTGGGTCCCCTTAAACGAATCGTGGGGCGTTCCCGATATTGCAAAAGACAAGGAAATGCAAGAATTCGCCGATAAACTATATGACGAAATAAAGAAACGCGACGTCACCCGCTTCGTCTCTTCCAACGACGGCTGGCAGCAGTGCAAAACCGACGTCTACACATGCCACGACTACGCCGCCTACGGCCGCGATTTTTCACCAACACGCTACGCCGACGCCGTAAGCTTTCTGACGACCCCGTCGCACGGACGTAAGGTCGTCTGCGACGGCTACGGCAAAGAGATAAAGCCGTGCCTATTCACCGAATACGGCGGCATAGCCTTTACCCTGACGGCGTGTGACGGCGCGTGGGGATATAACGGCGCCGTCTCCGACGAGGAGACTTTTTTGAAACGCTTCGAAAGCCTCACCGACGCCATAAAGGCTATGCCCTTTATACAAGGCTACTGCTACACCCAACTCACCGACGTTTACCAAGAGGTAAACGGTTTACTTGATATGGCGAGAAACCCGAAAATCCCAATAGAAAAGATACGAAAAATCAACCTGAAATAAAAAAACGGCCATCTTTTGATGGCCGTTTTTTGTGCTTTTATTTCCCGTCGATATAGTCGCAGGCGGCAAGGGCGGCGACGGCTCCGTCGGCGGCGGCGGTCGTCACCTGGCGGATGCGCTTGCGGCGGCAGTCACCCGCCACGAAAACGCCCTTTCGGTCGGTGCGGCAGTCCTCGCCCGAGAGGGCGTAGCCGCGCTCGTCAAGCTTTATAAGCTCCGAAAACGGCTCGTTTTGCGGTATCAGTCCGACCGCGAGAAAGACGCCGGAAACGGCGATATCCGTCGTTTTTCCGCTCTTTTCCTCTTTAATTCTAATGCCCGTGAGTTCGGACGCGCCAAGATAGGCGTCGACAACCGAGCCCGTTATGATCTTTACGTTTTCTCTTTCGCGAAGCTTCTCTTCAAGCGCCTTTTCGCCCGTCAGAAAGTCGAGATTCTGAACGACGGTCACGCTTTTGGCGAGATCGGCAAGAAGGAGCGCCTCCTGCAAAGCCGAGTTTCCGCCGCCGATTACGGCGACGTCGGCTCCCGTGTAGAACGCCCCGTCGCAGACGGCGCAAAACGATATGCCGTTCCCGACGAATTCTTCCTCACGGGGAAGCCCCAGAAGGCGGTGTTTCGCGCCCGTGGCGATAATCACGGCGCGCGCCTCGAAATCGCCGCCGTCGGTCGAAACGGTGATTTTACCCTCTTCGGTCTTAACGCCCGTGACGGTGTAATTTTCCATCTCGACGCCCTGAAAAATGGCCTGATCGACCATCTTCTCGGCAAACTCGTTTCCCGAAAGCGAGGTAAAGCCGGGGATGTTCTCGACGCAGGGCGAGAAGGTTATCTGTCCGCCGAAGGTGGATTTTTCTATAACGAGAGCGGTTTTTCCCGCTCTTCTCGAATAGAGGGCGGCGGTAAGTCCCGCCGGCCCTCCTCCGATGACTATCACGTCGTACATTTTAACTCTCCAAGAAACGCTTGATGTCCGAAACGCCCGCGTATTTGGCCGCTTCGCCGCCCTTTACGACAACGAGCGTCGGCGCCTGCTTGACGCCGAACTGCTTGGCGAGGTCGGGCTGCTCGGTGGCGTATATCTTCTCGTAGGCAAATCCCGCTTTTTCAAGCGCGGCGGCTGCTATCTTGCAGTTGGGGCAGGTGGGCGTCGCGAAAAGTATCGCGCCGTCGCTTACCGCGGCTTTGGCGGGTTCTTCGCACTTGCACTCCTCCGCGTGAGCCGCTTTATTGGGGCCGTTGTGGGTGAGGTGCGAACGGCCGATGTCGTAGACCTTTCTGTCCTTGAATTCCTGGGCCTTGCCGTCGTTCCAGTTCTGAACGGGACGGTAATAACCGGTTATGCGGCTGTAGACCTCGGTCTTTTCGCCGCACTCGGGACAGGTCTCCTGCTCGCCCGCCAAGTATCCGTGGGTCTTGCATATCGAATAGGTCGGCGAGAGGGTGTAGTAGGGGAGCTTGTAGTTTTCGGCGATCTTTCTGACAAGCGTCGCGGCGGCCTTCCAGTCGGGAAGCTTCTCGCCGAGGAAGGCGTGGAAGACGGTGCCCGAGGTGTAGAGGGTCTGAAGCTCATCCTGGATGTCGAGCGCCGAGAAAATGTCCTCGGTGTAGCCGACGGGCAGGTGAGACGAGTTGGTGTAGTAGGGGGTGTCGTCGCACGACTTGGCGGCGGTGATGATGCCGGGATAGCGCTTGACGTCGTGCTTCGCGAGACGGTAGGCAGTCGACTCGGCGGGGGTCGCCTCGAGGTTGTAGAGGTCGCCGTATTCCTCCTGATAGTCGGAAAGACGCTCTCTCATGTGGTTGAGGACCTCGGCGGTGAAAGCCTGGGTCTCGGGGTGGGTCATGTCCTTCCGGAGCCATTTGGCGTTAAGACCCGCCTCGTTCATGCCGACGAGACCGATGGTCGAGAAATGGTTGTTGAAGGTGCCGAGATAGCGTTTGGTGTAGGGATAGAGGCCGTTTTCGAGGAGCTTGGTTATGACGGTGCGCTTGACTTTAAGGGAGCGCGCCGAGATGTCCATCATCCTGTCGAGACGCTTCATAAAGTCCTCTTTGTCGGTCGCGAGATAGGCGATACGCGGCATATTGATAGTGACGACGCCTACCGAGCCGGTGCTCTCGCCCGATCCGAAGTAGCCGCCCGACTTCTTGCGGAGCTCTCTGAGGTCGAGACGCAGTCTGCAGCACATCGAACGGACGTCGGAGGGCTCCATGTCGCTGTTTATGTAGTTGGAGAAATAGGGGGTGCCGTATTTGGCCGTCATCTCGAAGAGAAGGCGGTTGTTCTCGGTGTCGGACCAGTCGAAATTGCGGGTTATCGAATAGGTGGGTATGGGATACTGGAAGCCGCGGCCGTTCGCGTCGCCTTCGATCATGATCTCGATGAACGCCTTGTTCACCATATCCATTTCCTTCTTGCAGTCTTTGTACTTGAAGTCGACTTCCTTGCCGCCGATGATGCAGTTCAGTTCGGCGAGGTCGTTCGGGACCGTCCAGTCGAGCGTTATGTTGGAGAACGGAGACTGGGTGCCCCATCTCGAAGGCGTATTGACGCCGAACACGAAGGATTCGATACACTTCTTGACGTCTCTGTACGAGAGGTTGTCGGCTTTGACGAACGGTGCGAGATACGTATCGAACGATGAGAACGCCTGCGCGCCCGCCCATTCGTTC
>JAEEIO010000152.1 GCA_016281405.1 Clostridiales bacterium
CCGTCGCCATTTTCGCCTTGACGGGCGCCGCGGCCGTCGTCTGTTATTTTCTCTCCTCTCACATAATGAAACGCTTCGGCGTGGGCGAGAAAAAAGAAGAGGAAAAAGAAAAAGAGAATAAAGAAGAATAAAACAAAAAAAAAGACCGCCCCGAGCGTCGCTCGGGGCGGATTTGATTTATTATTCGGCTTTTATCTTCTTGTAGGGGTCAACCGCTCTTCGCAAAATGAAAAGCAAGGCGAGGGCGAGAAGCACGCCGGGCAGCAGGTAAAAAATGAGATGCTGAAAAACAGATCTCCAAACCACCACGTACCACACCGTCGCCGCAATGACGAATAACGACGGCAGGAAGAAAAGCTTTTCGCATACCTTTTTCAACTTTTCGGGGAACTTGAACGCCTGCGTTAAAACGAGAACATCAAAGCAGATTATCGCAAGCATCATAAGCAGCCACATGGGAAAGACGACTATTACGCTGCCGTCGATAACAGCGATCGAGAGAAAAGACAGCGCGGCAGCCGCTGAACCGAAAAATAAGCCCTTGTTATTGCAAAAGAGCGAGAAAAGCCCGATAAGCAGGGGGAAAATCAAAACGGTTATAAAGAACATCGAAGATACAGCGTAAAGCTTGTTTGAAAAATCGATCATCGTCAGGTGCTTATTAAAAACAGAGTAGAAAAAATAGACGATATACGGCATCGCCGCGAGCCATAAAAGTATCGAGCCTATCGGATACTTTTTGCGAAATTCGGTTTGTTCCATAAAAACACCTCCTTTCTTTCGTTGTATTAATAATATAACATATTCCGGGGGGGTGTCAAGTGAAAATTATTCCGCCCCGCCTTGACGGCGGGGCGGTAAAGTATTGTCAGATCACGGCGTTTCAACGTCTTTGCCGGTGTAGAGATAGCGCAAATGGAAGCCGACCGAGACGTCTTTAATGTCGGAATAGGCGATAGACACGCCGTATTTTTCCGACACGTCGAGCGCCTTGTCGCCGAAGCCGTAGACGTAGTGGTAGTGCGGGTGCGAGTCCTCTATAAGCCGCGGCTTGCGGCCGACGACCCACTTTTCGTCCTGCGCCAGATAGGCGTTTTTGACTATGAGCGCCATAGTGCTTCCCGCGGGCGCGGCCTTGGTCGCGGCCCCCTTGGTATATTCGTCGGTCCACGCGCCGCCGTGATATTTGGCGACGTAGGACAGGGCGACCTTGCCCTTTTTCATGACGTAATACCAGAAGGTGTCGCCCTTGCCGCCCATAACGCGGTCGACGTCGCCCGCGTAGCCCTGATAAAACTCGAAGCCGCCGTTTTCTTCGACGAGCTTTATAAAACGTTCTTCGAACACGGCGTCGCTCATTCGTGCATCAGCGCCTCAAGCTCCGCGTCGGATTTGTCGATGAGCTCTTTTTCGTTATAGAAACGGGTAAGCAAGGTGGCGATCGCTTTTCCTTCGTAAGTGAAGACGAAATCGTAATAGCCGGGCTCGCATTCTTTAGAATTCAGATAGAAGCTGCCCCATGGATATTCATCGGGATTATCCTCGTCCTCGGGATAGTGGAGGTCGCAGTAGTTCGCGAAATTCGGCATCAGGTCGGAGAACTTGCAGGTGTTGTAATATTCCTGATCGTCTCTGTGCTTGAGTATCCAGACTCTGAGTCCGTACGTGGCGTCGGTGTCGGGGTAAAACTCGATCCATTCGCTTAACTCGAAAATACAGCGGACGTCGGTAAGGGAAGACTCTTTGCTGTTGAAGCCGTCCGTAGTGCCGGCTTGGTTGCCATAGATGGCCACGCCACGAAGGACGGACGGATCTCTGTCGTCAAGATTGATGATGTTCATCTTGGCGCTGAGTTTTGCCGCTTCGGGTTCGGCGGTGTTGCTCGAGGTGTTTTCTTCTGAATTGTTGCCCGAGCCGCTCTCGTTCTGCCCCGAGGTATTCGAGACGGTGCCGGACTGGTTGCCCTCGCCGTTGCCGCAGCTGCAGGCCGCGAGACTGACGAGCATGAAAAGCGCAAGTAAAATAGCGACTGTCTTCTTCATTTTCTTTCTCCTTGTGTGAAAATAGCGGATTGCGTAATTACATTATAATATGAAGGTGAGTGAAAGTCAAGAAAAAAAGACGCCGCGTAAGCGGCGAAGCCCCCGAAAAACGGAGGCCCTCCGCCGAGGTTTTTTGGGGTAAAGGAGGAGCAAGGGAGCGGGCGGATGGCGCTTTTTTGAATAAAAAAGCGTCGGAGCAAAGCGGACTTTGCGTTTTTTCTCGGGGCCCCCCGAAAAACGGAGGCCCTCCGCCGACGTTTTTGGGGTAAAGGAGGAGCGACGGAGCGAGTGAGAGAAGACTTTTCAAAGAAAAGTCGTCGCGAACGATACGAAGTCCGCGACGACGTGGAGCTGGTGATGTGACTTGAACACACGACCTGCTGATTACGAATCAGCTGCACTACCGACTGTGCTACACCAGCTTATACGGCTATAATATAATAGCGAAAAACGGCCCGCTCGTCAAGTGTTTTTTTCAAAAAATCGCCGAAATACCCATGACGGCGTAGCCGACGGCCGCCCCCGCGACGAACAGCGCGAGGGTGATAAGCAGATTTTGCTTTGCGTTTTTATTCGAACGGAAGAGGACGAAAAGTCCCACCCCCGCGCCCGACGAAAGTCCCGCGATCATCGCCGCGAAGGATAAAACGCCCTTGAAATAAAGCTCGGTCAGCATGACCGACACGGCGCAGTTGGGGATAAGTCCCAGAAGCGACGCGGCCAAAGGCGAAAGCGCGTCGTTGGCGGTTAAAAACGCCTTCAGATTTTCCTCGCCGATGAAATAAAGTCCGAAAGACAGCGCGAGATTTACGACAAGCACGAACAGGGTGATTTTCGCGGTGTGAATGGCGGCGGGGAGCAAAATGCCGTTAAGAAATCCCTTTTTACGCCCCTCGTGGTGACAGCCGCACTCGCCGTGGTGGTTGCCGCAGTCGGTCTCCTCGGAGCACTCCTCGGGCGACTCGAAATGGGCGCACTTTTCGCTTTTCACGCCCTTCTTTTTACGGTAAAGTCCGACGAAGGCGTCGATCAGAAGGCCTATGATCGCGGCCGAAACTATCTTGACGGCAAGTATCAGACCTATCGCCGCGGCGGCGCGGGCGGGGTCGTCGGCAAGGTGCGAAAAGAGGACGGGCAGCGCCTCGTCGGCCGTCGCCAGAAAGACGGCGATAAGCGTGCCGACCGCGATGAACTTATGCGAAAAAAGCTCGGCGGCGATTCCCGAAAAGCCGCACTGGGGAATGCACCCGAAAAGGGAGCCCCATAGGGGCGCGATCTTATTTTCTACGCCGATCTTTTTAATAAAGGCCGCCTGACGCCGCTCCTCGACGAACTCGATGAGCATATAGACGAGGAGCAGGGGGAGTATCAGCTTCGCCGAGTCGAGAAGAGCGTCGAGGGCCACTTCGAGATATTCCATAAAAACCGTTGACCGTCCTTTAATTTTATGCGTTCGGAGCCAAATAACTCTTGACCGCGGGCCATAAATGATGTAAAATATTACATTGATATACGGCAACGTTTATTATAACAATTTTTTAAGGAGTTGTAAAGATGAGAAAGATATATAATTTCTCGGCGGGACCCTCTATGCTTCCCGAAAAAGTGCTTGTGACGGCGGCGTCGGAGATGACCGACTACAAAGGCACCGGCGAATCGGTCATGGAGATGAGCCACCGCTCGGCCGAATACGACGCCATCATAAAAGAGTGCGAGGCGCTTTTACGCGAGGTCATGGGCATTCCCGATAACTATAAAGTCCTCTTCATACAGGGCGGCGCTTCGGCCCAGTTCTCGATGGTCCCCCTTAACCTTATGAAGAACAAGAAGGCCGATTATATTATTTCGGGACAGTTTTCCAACAAGGCCTACAAAGAGGGCTGCTTATTTGGTGAATGCACCGCCGTCGCCTCCTCGAAGGAGAGCAATTTCACCTACGTCCCCGTCGTGACGAAGGATATGCTCTCGAAGGACGCCGACTATCTTCACATCTGCTTCAACAACACCATTTACGGCACCAAATACCCCTATATCCCCGAAACGGGCGATATCCCGCTCGTCGCCGACATGAGCTCCTGCATACTCTCCGAGCCCGTCGACGTCTCGAAATTCGGCCTCATCTACGCGGGCGTTCAGAAGAATATGGGCCCCGCCGGCATGGCCGTCGCCATCATCCGTGAAGACCTCGTCGAAGCGAAAAACGATTTCGTCATCCCGACGATGTATAAATATTCCACCTACGCCGAAAACGGCTCGATGTATAACACCCCGCCGACCTACTGCATCTACATAGTCAAGCTCGTCCTCGAGTGGATCAAAAACGACGTGGGCGGCCTCGCGAACATGAAGAAGATAAACGAGAAAAAAGCGGCTCTGCTTTACGATTATCTCGACAATTCCAAACTCTTCAAGGCTCCCGCCGAGAAGGGAAGCCGCTCGATGATGAACGTCACCTTCGTGACGGGCAACGAAGACCTCGACAAGAAGTTCTGCAAAGAGGCCGCGGCCGCGGGCTTCCTCAACATCAAAGGCCACCGCTCCGTCGGCGGCATGAGGGCGTCCATCTATAACGCCATGCCCACCGAGGGCGTCGAAAAGCTCGTCGCCTTCATGAAAGAGTTCGAAAAGAATAACGGCTGAAGCCGTGAACGGAGAGATATAAATGTCTGATATCAAAACGATAAACAAAATAGCGAAGGTCGGACTTTCGGTCTTCGGCGAAGGCTACAACATAGCCGACGATATCGCCGATCCCGAAGGCATAATGGTCCGTTCGGCCTCGCTCCACGAAATGCCCGTCGGCGAAAAGCTGATAGCCGTCGCGAGGGCGGGCGCGGGCACCAACAACATCCCCTGCGACGCCATGGGCGAGAAGGGCATAGTCGTCTTCAACACCCCCGGAGCAAACGCCAACGCCGTCAAGGAGCTCGTCATCTGCGGACTTTTCCTCGCTTCTAGAGACGTCATAGGCGGCGTCAACTGGGTGCGTGAGAACGCCTCCGACCCCGACATCGCCAAATCGGTCGAGAAGAACAAGAGCAAATTCGCGGGACACGAGATAAAGGGCAAGAAACTCGGCGTCATAGGCCTCGGCGCCATCGGCGGACCGCTCGCAAACGCCGCCCGCCATCTCGGCATGACCGTCTACGGCTTCGACCCCTACCTCTCCGTCGAAGCGGCATGGAACCTCTCGAGAGATATAAAGCACGCCGCCTCCAAAGAGGAGATTTACGAAAACTGCGACTTCATTTCGATACACGTCCCGCTCATAGCGAGCGACGACCCCTCAAAGAACACCAAGGGCATGATAGGCAAAAACGAAATAGCCATGATGAAGGACGGCGTCGTGATAATGAACTTCGCGAGGGACGCCCTCGTCGACGACGCGGCGATGAAAGAGGCGCTCGAATCGGGCAAGGTCGGCCGCTACGTCACCGATTTCCCGAACGCCGCCTCCGCCAATATGCCCAACACCATAGCCATCCCGCACCTCGGCGCCTCTACCGAGGAGAGCGAGGATAACTGCGCCGTCATGGCCGCTCACGAGCTCAAGGACTACATCGAAAACGGCAATATCAAGAACTCCGTCAACTACCCCGACGTCGTAATGCCGCGCTCGGGCAAGGTGCGCGTCTGCGTGCTCCATAAGAACGTCCCGAACGTCCTCACCAAGCTTTCGGGCGTCATGGGCGAGGCGGGCGTCAACATCGAGAATATGTCGAACCGCAGCAAGAAGGAAAACGCCTACACCATAATAGATACCGACGAACTCCCCGCGGGAGCCTACGAAAAACTCGTCGGCGTCGAAGGCGTCATCAGAGTCAGGATAATCCACTGAACCACCGTAAAAAAGAGCCGACCGCGGTCGGCTCTTTTTCATTTTAATTGTGACCGTTTTATGAAAACGCGCGAAACACTTGCAAAATCCGTTATATTTGGTTATAATATAAAATACCGTAATTATGACAAGGTGTGAAACGATGAAACAGAAGGAGCCCTTCGCGTTCGCGCGGAACCTGAAAATCTTCATAATCGTCCTTTGCGCGCTCCCGCTCGTCGGTATCGCAATGCTTATTTTCCTCCCCAAACAGTTAAACGGCGTCACCGCCGAGGTGATACCCCTCGAGGAGCCCGCCTTCGATTTCGACGCCCTTTACGCCGCCGTCAAAAGCGGCTCCCGCGAATACGACGAGACGGTCAAAACCGCCGTCGAAGGCCTTATCGGCGACGTCGCGAAGACTATGACCATTACCGCAAAACTCGTCCCGACGGTCGACAAGGTTATTTTCGTCTGCCCCTATAACACGGGCGAGAGCGGCACCGTCGGCGTCAGACTGTTTATTTACGGATATTCCTACGCCCGTTACGAAAAAGACTCGATAGGCGCCGTCACCTCGGCCCCCGTCGCCGCCGACCTCGCTCCGCTCGGTGAGGGCCGCCGCTACGGACTTATGAGCGTCGTCATAACCGCGCCCGAGACCGTCGATTTCTGCTATAACTACGAAGAGGGCAAGCTCTGCGACCCCGTCGGCAAGACCGCCGAGATCGCGGTCAAGCGCATCGAGCTCGACCTCGCCGAAGACAGCGTCACCCGCCGCCTCGAAAAAACCGTCTGCGCCTTCGCCGACGTCAACACCGAAGGCCTCGGAGCCCTCGCGGCCGAAAACCTCCGCGTCGTTTCGAGAAGAAACGCGGGCGGCTTCAGAGACGTTCACGAACAAAGCTTCTCAACCAAGCTTCAGAAATACGCCTTCGCGGGCGAGGAAGACGTGGAAAAGGGCGCCTATTTCGTTTTTGACTTAAAATCCGGCGCCTCCGATTTATCAAAGATCACAATAGGCATAGTCAACGT
Source organism: Clostridiales bacterium (assembly GCA_016281405.1). Lineage (GTDB taxonomy): Bacteria > Bacillota > Clostridia > Oscillospirales > RGIG5299 > RGIG5299. The sequence continues at coordinate 6,895 of JAEEIO010000152.1, forward strand.
CGAGGACGAGATAGACGGCGAAACGTCCCCCGCGTTTTACCTCAATATGAAAGTATTTTACGATATCGCAAGCAAGTGAGAGGATGAAGACGGATGTCCGTTAAACTGCCCAGGATAAAGGGAGCGAAAAAAGAAAAAGTCGTCGCCGCCGAATACAACAGCAAGGGCGAGGCTGTCAAGCCGAAGAGCAAGAAAAGCAAGGTTTTCGGCTTTATTTTCCGTTTGCTTCTCGTTTTGGTGCTGCTTGCCGGCGCCATGGCCGTAATGGGCTCGGTATGCTTTTTCCACATACTGAACAACTACGAAAACATAGATATAGCCAACACCTTCAAGACTCTCAAAATGAAGGAGACGACCTATATCTACGCCGCCGACCCCGAGACGGGCGAGTATAAAGAGATCGAATCGCTTTTCATAAGCGAGGACAGAAAATGGGTAAGCTACGACAGCATACCCGACTATTTCATCAAAGCCACCGTCGCCATCGAGGACGAGCGCTTCTTCGATCATCAGGGCGTCGACTGGTCGCGTTTCATACTCGCGACCGTCAACAGCGTGCTCCATCTCCGCGGACGTTTCGGCGCCTCGACGATCACCATGCAGCTCGTCAAAAACGTCACGGGCGACTCCGACGCCACCTGGCGCCGCAAGTTCAACGAGGTCTTCAACGCCACCTACCTCGAGAAGATCTACAGCAAAGAGGATATCCTCGAGCTTTACCTCAATTACGTCAACTACGGCGGACAGAATCAGGGCATAATGTCTGCCTGCCGCTACTATTTCGACAAAGACCCCTCCGAACTCACCCTCATCGAGACGGCGAGCGTCGTCGGCATAACCAACAACCCGAGCATTTACAACCCGTATTATGAGGAAAACCGCGAAAACAACCTGCGGCGCGCCAAAATAATCGTCGCCAAAATGCTCGAGCTCGGCATGATCTCCGAGGAGGAATACGACGAGGCCATGGCGGCCGAGTCGATAGACTTCTCCTTCACCGCCGTAAGCGAGGACGAGAAAAGCTCCATCCAGTCCTATTACGTCGACGCCGTTATCGAAGAGATATTGAAAGACCTCCGCTCGACCTACGGCGTCAGCAACGACATCGCTACGAAAATGCTCTATCAGGGCGGCTACAAGATATATATCCCCATGGACGGGGACATCCAGAACATCATGGACGGATATTATCAGAACCGCGAGAACTTCCCGAAAAACAGCTATACCGACAAGGAGACGGGCAAGACCGAATATCTCCAGAGCGCCATGGCCATCATGGACTATAAGACGGGCGACGTTCTGGGTCTTGTCGGCGGCGTCGGCGAGAAGGAGTATAACCGCGCCTTCAACCGCGCCACCAACGCCTTCAGACAGGTCGGCTCGGTCATAAAACCCATAGCCGTTTACGCGCCCGCCATCGAGTATAACCTCGTCGACGGCATTTCGTCGCTCCACGATATGCCCAACTCCAAAGAGGGCAACTGGCCCGTAAACTATACCGACTATTACCGCGGCCTCATGCCGCTCAGGCGCGCTCTCGCAATGTCCCTTAACGGCCCGACCGTAGACCTTGCGATGAAGCTCACGCCTCAGCGCTCCTATGATTTTCTGACGCAGAAATGCGGCGTCAAGAACCTCGTCGGATCGGGTCCCGTCAACGACGTCACCCTTTCGCTTTCGCTCGGCGGCGTCACCGAGGGCCTGACGTTAACGGAGATATGCGCCGCCTATCAGATGTTCCCGAACGGCGGCATCCATAACGAGCCTCGCTACTATCTCAAGGTGACCGACAACCTCGGGAACACCGTTCTTGAAAAGAACGTCAAATCGAGTATAGCCATCTCGCCGCAGACCTCCTTCATAATGAGAGACCTGCTTTACGAGCTCGTCTATAACGGCTACAGCTCGGCCGCCAAGTTCAACACCTCCAAGGGCGAGAAGATAACCTGCTACGGCAAGACCGGCACCTCGACCCGCGACCACGACTTCTGGTTCTGCGGCTTCACGAGCGAATACGTCGGCGCCGTCTGGATAGGCTTCGACTCCAATCAGCGCATCGATTCGGGCGAATCGAGTCTTTCGGCGGCGCTGTGGTCGAAGGTCATGCGCTCAATTTACGACGCCAAGGGCCTCCACGACGGCTCCTTCGAGACCCCGACGGGCGTCACCCAGGTCGCCTACTGCAAATACAGCGGCAAACTCGCGACGGACGTCTGCCTGCTCGACCCCCGCAACACCGAAAAAGACCCCGTTGTCCTCACCAACTGGGTCAAGACCGAAAACGTCCCGACCGAGGAGTGCGACGTCCACCACGCAGTCTATATCTGCGAGGAGTCGGGCAAAATAGCCCACGACGGCTGCCCGAACGGCTCCGTCTACGCCGTCGCCCTCATAAACGAATTCCGCGATTTCATAAGGACAGATCTCTATATCGAGGACGCCCAGTATCTCATGCCCAAGCTCGGCCCCGAGGCCGTCCTCTACGTCTCCGACCGTCTCCCCGTCTATATGAACCTCTATAACAACCCCGAGGGATGGGAGACCTATATCGGCAAAAAGACGCCCGAAAAAATCGAAATACACCTCCCGGGTCTTCCGATGAAGAAGGTGGCGACAAAGAACGTTATAAACGCCATTTGCACCGCCCACGCGCCTTCCGAGGAACCGCACCTCCACCCCTACAACTTCAGAACGGGTCCGCTCATAACCACTCCGACACATATAAACGACGAACCCGTCCCCGAGCCGGTGGATTCGGACGTCGACTCCTCCGACGTTCCGCCCGATACATCCTCGGAGCCCGATACGACAAGCTCCGAACCCTTGCCCTCATCCGAGCCCGACGTGACGAGCTCGGAAGCCGGGCCGGCCTCGTCGGAGACTGCGTCGTCCGAGCCCGAAGCCTCTTCCGAAGCCTCTTCGGAAACCTCGTCGGAAGCCTCGTCCGAGGCTTCTTCGGAGACGTCTTCGGAAACCTCGTCGGAAACCTCGTCGGAAACCTCGTCCGAGCCCGAAACGACCTCGTCGGAGGAAAACACCCAAACGGACTGATTTTCCGTCCCGCCGCATAGAATAATGCTGCGGGACGGTTTTTGCGGAGATGAAATATATGGATCAAATGCTCCTTACGATTATACTTTCGGCCGCGGCGGGCATTGTCGGCACCGGCCTCGGAGGCTTGGCGGGTCTGCTTTTCAAAAAAAGCGGCGACGGCGTCGTCAGCTCGGTCATATCCTTTTCGGCGGGTGTCATGCTTGCCGTGGTGTTTTTCGAGCTCTTGCCCGGCGCCATAGACCTCTCGAACGTCTATACGACGATAGCCTTCGCCTTCGTCGGCGCCGCCGTGGTCTTTCTTCTCGGGCTTCCTTCAAAGCGGTTTGAGGATAAACAGTTCAAAAAGGGTGGCGACGACCGTCCCCGCCGTCAGACCGCGATGCTCCGCTCGGGACTTCTGATGGCCGCCGCCATCGCCTTACATAACCTGCCCGAAGGGCTTGCCATCGGCTCGGGAAGCGCCTGGCAAAGCGGCGCGGGAGCGGCGCTCGCCGCCACCATAGCCTTCCATAACGTCGCCGAGGGCATCGCCATCTCCGTTCCGCTCGTCGAGGGCGGAATGAAGGGCTGGAAAGCGGTGATCCTCACCGCCCTTTCGGGTCTCCCGACCCTTTTCGGCGGACTTTTGGGCTATCTCCTCGGCGGCATAAGCAATTTCGCTCTCGCGGCCTCTCTGGGCGCGGCGGGCGGCGCCATGCTTTACGTCACGTTTATAGAAATGTTCCCGCAGGCCTCGGCCCTTTGCAAGACCCGCCGTCCGTGGGCCGTCGCCCTTTTCGGCGTCCTCTGCGGCGCCATCCTCGTCAAGGCGTTTGAATAAAGTATACAAAAAAACGAGCGGTGGGGTAGAACGGGACACTTTGCCGAAAATGAAACAGGACACTTGTTTTTAACAAGGTTTTATGATATATTCGAAGTGAGAAAGAGGAGGTATGAAACCATGAAAAGGCTTTTAACCGCGTCATTATGTCTGCTTCTTGCTTTACTGCTTTTCGCGTCGTGTACTCCGACGCCCGTCGATTCGTCGGTGCCCGACGCGACCTCGTCCGAGCCCGACGCGACTTCGTCCGAGCCCGACGCCCCCTCTTCCGAACCCGAGCCTGCGAGCTCCGAGCCCGAGGCGTCCTCCGACGTCGAGCCCGAACCCGAGCCCGCCCCGCTTTTTGAAGTCGACCCCGCCGATAACGCCGACTTTGTTCAGCTGAAAGACGTCGTTATAATAGGCGATACCGTTTATTTCGTCGGCGACGAGGTCATAGCACAACCCGAGCTTTTCGACGACCACAGGGAAAACGACGTATTCCATAATTCCATTTATTCCTACAAGCAGGGCGACAAAAAACCGAAGCTCGTTTACCGCGGCAAGTTCGGCATATCGCAGCTTGAATACTACGACGGCTGGATATACTTTGTGCATCTTACTTTTTACACCGAAAACGCCACGGGCCGTCCGCCCGTGCTTGCCCGCATCCGCCCCGACGGAAGCGGCTATACCGAGCTGACCGAAATGATAGTGAGAAATTACTTCATACATAACGATTATATATATTTTTCCGCGCAAACGTTGTACGGTATGATAGACCATTCGCCGGGCATTATCGACGGCCCGTCGTATTTCCTCAAAATGAAGCCCGACGGCACCGACACCTATCTTTTGGCCGCATTTATTGAGCCTTTTCAGACGAACGGGTGGACGGAAAATCAATCCAGTTTTTATAATTACTATATCGATTTGATAACTTACGACGGAGATTACGTCTATTTAGGTTCGTCGGAATACGACGGTTTTTCGTATTTTTGCAGATACGATAAAAACGACCTGCCGTCTTTATATAAAATAGCGGGTCGAAGGTCCTTAAAATTCGTCGCGGACGGCGTCGCCTATTTTTACGACGGCGCGCGCTATAACGCCCTCACGGGCGAGCTTATAGCCGAAAACGCAGACAACGGCGTCTATTTCGGCAACTGGGAAATATGCCTTGAGTGGAACTACAGCATAGTCGACAGAACGAGCGGCGAAGCCTTTGCGGAAGACCTTATTTTCGCGCAAATAATAGGCGAGTGGATCTATTACAGACCGAGAACCGAAAACGTGATAATGAGGGTGAAATACGACGGAAGCGAGGGCGAAAAGGTTACGGACGTCCCCGTTATCGAACCTTAACGCCTATTTACCGATTTTCGTTGACTTTTCGTTTGAAAATTGATATAATTTAATAAGTGAAAGCGTAAAATAACCTTAAAGGGAGTGTTTTTTATGGATAAAAAACTTATCGCCGTGGCCGCCGTTTCGGCCGTGGTCGGCGCCGCCGCCGCTTTGGGCGTGGTCGCCGTTTTAAGCAAGGTTAAGTCGGGCAAATACTGCGTTTGCATCCCCGGTACCTGCGGCGACGACTGCTGCAAGCCCGAGGAAGAGAAAGCCGAAAGCGCTTTTGAAGATTTCGAGGCTCCCGCCGAGCCCGAAAAGCAGGACGAAGAATAATATCCGAAAAAAGGTATCTCCCGCCCCCGGCGGGAGATATTCTTGACGCTTGGAGAGAAAAGTTGAAAATAACCGATATACACTGCCATATTTTCCCCGATAAAATCGCCCGAAAGGCCTCGAAAGCGATAGGCGACTTTTACGGCATCCCCATGGCCTACGACGGCACCAGAGAAAAGCTCAAAGAGCTCGCGAAAGAGCACGGCGTGACGAGGATGCTTATCCACTCCGTCGCCTCCAACGCCTCGCAGGTCGAGCATATAAACGACTACATAGCCGAGTCGGTTCGCCTTTACCCCGACCTCTTTTCGGGGTTTGCGACGATGCACCCCGACTATCCCGATATTTCGGGCGAGATCGACCGCGCCGTCGGGCTCGGACTTTTAGGCATAAAGATCCACCCCGATATGCAGAAATTCGCCATCGACGACCCCGCCGCCTACCCCATTTACGAGGCTATCGAGGGGCGTCTTCCGATACTCGTCCACACGGGCGATTACCGCTATAACTACTCCCACCCCTACATGATGGCGAAGGTCATGCGCGACTTTCCGCGCCTTGCGGTCATAGGCGCCCATTTCGGCGGCTACAGCGAGATAGACGAGGTCGAGGAGGCCTACAAAGGCCTTCCCGTCATGATAGACACCTCGAGCAGCCTCTTTTATATGCCGCCCGAAAGAGCCGCCGGTCTCATAAGAAAATTCGGCGTCGAAAACGCCATGTTCGGCACCGACTACCCCATGTGGGACTACGGCGAGGAGCTGGAGCGGTTTATGAAAATACCGCTTACCGACCGCGAAAGGGAAGACATACTTTACAACAACGCCAAAGAACGCCTCGGAATAGGCTGAAAAAAGAATATCGACCGCCCGAACGGAGATAATAAGAAAAACGTTCGGGCGGTGTTCTTTTGGAGATTTTCCTAAACTGTTTGAAAGCCTTTTTTATTGGCGGCGCGATATGCGCCGTCGGGCAGATACTGATCGACAAAACGGCCATGACGCCCGCCCGCATACTCGTCCTTTTCATGACGGTCGGCATGGCGCTTTACGCCGTCGGATTTTACGGCCCCTTTGCCGAATTCGCGGGCGAGGGCGCGCTTTTGCCCATTTCGGGCTTCGGCTCGCTTTTAGGTAAGGGCGCCATGGAGGCCGTCAAAGAAAAAGGGCTCCTAGGCGCCCTGACGGGCGGACTTTCGGCCTCGTCGGCGGGGGTGGCGGCGGCCGTATTTTTCGGCTTTTTGGCGGCGGTTTTCTTCCGTCCGGGGAGAAAATAAAGAGAAATCGCGTAAAAATCGCAAAAACAGTTGAAAACGTCGGCTGATAATGATATTATATTATAATAATATATTATTATCGACCTAACTATTCAAAGGACGGGCAAAAAATGCGATTAAACTCGATAACGATGCAGGGGTTCAAATCCTTCCCCGATAAAATAACCATCGACTTCACCGACGGGCTCACCGCCATCGTCGGTCCCAACGGCTCGGGCAAGAGCAACATCGCCGACGCCGTAAGGTGGGTGCTCGGCGAGATGAGCGCCAAGTCGCTTCGCGGCGGCAAGATGGAGGACGTCATCTTTAACGGCACCAAAATAAGAAAGCCGCACGGCTACGCCGAGGTATCCTTAAACCTCGACAACTCCGACCGCTTTTTCAATTACGACTTCAACGAAGTGACCGTCACCCGCCGTTACTTCCGTTCGGGCGAGAGCGAATACTACATAAACAAACAGCAGGTGAGGCTCCGCGACATAAACGAGCTCTTTATGGACACGGGTCTCGGCCGCGACGGCTACTCGATGATAGGGCAGGGCCGAATAAGCGAGATACTCTCCTCCAAGAGCGAGGACAGACGTCAGATATTCGAGGAAGCGGCGGGCATCTCCAAGTTCCGCTACAGAAAGACCGAGTCCGAAAGAAAACTCGCGGCCGCCGAGGAAAACCTCGTCCGCCTCCGCGATATAATCGGCGAGCTCGAAGCCCGCGTCGGGCCCTTGAAAGAGCAAAGCGAAAAGGCGAAGAAATACCTGACGTTACGCGACGAGAAAAAGGGGCTTGAAATAAACCTCTGGCTCGATTCGATAGACAAAATGACCGAGACGGTAAAAGCCGCCGAGGAGAAATACAGAATAGCCAAGGCCGACCTCGATTCGGCGCAGGCGGCGTCCGACATCACCGCCGCCGAGATAAACTCGCTTTTCGAGCGGTCGACGGCGATAAGCGTCGAGACCGACGAGCTTTTAAGAAAAAGCGAGGAGCTTCGCGGCGAACTGAACTCGGGCGACGGACGCGCCATAGAGATAAAGGCATACATAGAACGTAACGACGCCGACATAGAGCGCCTTCGCGTCGAAATAGACGGCGGCGAGGGCAGGCGCGCCGAGCTACTCGGTGAAAAAGCCGAAAAAGAGGCGTCCGTAAACGTCCTTGAAGAAAAGGTAAAAGAACTCGACGCCGAAATGGCGAAGGACATAAGGCAAAGCGAACTCTTCGCCGAAAACGCCTCGAAAAACACCGCCGAGACCGAGTCCGCGAGAGAGGCTATCGCCGAGAATCAGCAAAAGAGCACCGAGCTTTTAGTCGAGGAGGGCCGCCTTACCGCCGAGCTCGCGGCGACCGCCGCCGAGATAGAACGCCTTTCGGGCGAAAAGGAAAAGGCCAAGAGCGAGACCGACTCCCGCGCCGCTATAAAGAAGCAATACGACGACAAACTCGCCGAAGTGACGTCGCGCCGCGACGGACTTAAAAACATCCTTAACGGCTGGTCCTTGAAGCTCGCCTCCAAAGAAAAGGCCGCCAAAGAGGCCGCCGACAAACTTGCCGCTTTTTCCGCGGCAGTCGCCTCGAAAAAAGACAGGCTGGCGCTTCTTTCCGACATGGAGAAAAACTACGTCGGCTTTTACGGGAGCATCAAGTCGGTCATGGACGCGTCGGCAAAAAGGTCATTAAGGGGCATAAGGACGACCGTCGCCGAGGCCATAAAGACAGACGACCGCTACGCCCTCGCCATGGAAACGCTGCTCGGCCCCGCGCTTCAGAACATAATAACCGACGACGAAGACTCCGCCAAGGCCGCCGTCAACTACTTAAAGGAAAACGACCTCGGCCGTGCCACCTTCCTTCCGATAAGCGCCGTAAGGGGCGGCGTCCTTAATGCCGCGGAACTTAAAGGACATCAGGGCTTCATAGGCGTCGCGTCGGAGCTTGTCGAATACGACAAAGAGTATAAAGGCGTAATAGAGTTTTTACTCGGGCGGAGCGCCGTCGTCGAGACGATAGGCGACGCCATAAGGCTCGCGCGCGCCTTCGGCTACCGCTTCCGCGCCGTCACCCTTGACGGACAGCTCATAAACGCGGGCGGCTCCATAACGGGCGGCTCGTCAGTAAAGCGCGTCGGCGTTTTCACGAGAGCAAACGAGATTGAAAGCATAAAACGCGAGCTTTCCGAAAGCGGAGATAAATTAAAGAAACTCGAAACGGCGTCCGATGCCGCCGCGGCAGAGCTTGCCGAACTCAAGGCCAAGACCGACGGCGCCGCCGCAGAGCTTCGCACCGCCGAGGAAGAGTATATCAAATGCGAGGCCGACGCCCGCCACGCCGCCATGGTCTTCGAGGCGGCCGAGGAAGCGGACGAGAGTCTTGCCCTTGCCATGGATTCCAAGGAGCAAAGCCGCAAAAACTGTCTTGCCGCCCTCGAGAAAAACCGTAAGGAAAACGAGGCCGCCGCGGCCGAGGGCAAACGCCTCGCCGAAAAACTCGTCGCCCTTACGGGGAGCGGCGCCGACATAGAGAGAAAGCAAAAAGACCTCTTCGGGAGCATGGCCGCGCGACGTCTCGCGACATCTGGCGTCACCAAGGACATCGGGGCCCTCCGCGCCCTCGTGTCCGAGCTCGACCGCCGTCTTGCGGAGC
>JAEEIO010000153.1 GCA_016281405.1 Clostridiales bacterium
TCGATAAAGCCCCTCATTACGGCTTCGATGCCGGAGGAGGTTTTTATTTTTATCGGTTTTACGTCGCCGTCCTCGCCGATATTCAGTTCGAAATCGGTCGGGACAAAGTCGGACTGTTCGTTTTCCTCGCGCATGGCGACAAGCATTTCGCAAAGGTAGGCGCGGAGGCGCTCGAAGAGGTAGTTATAGCGGTCAGACTGCTCGTTGGCGCTAGAAAAGAAGCGCTCGACGTATTCGCCGGACAGCTTTTCGGAAAGAGTTTTTATCTCGGCGTCCGTTAAAGTGTCGAAGGGTTTGCCGTCGAGGCCGTTACGGAAGGCGTTTTCAAAGCACCAGTGGATGAAGGAGCCGATGCGGGCGGCGTCAACGACAAAGCGCTCGCGCGGGCGAAGCTTAAGTCCGTAATTGCAGAAGAAGGAAAAGGCGCAGTTTCGGTATTTTTCGAGCGAGCTGTAGCTTAAAGCGGAGTTATATATTTTTTTCGAAAGTTCACGTCCGACGGAGACTTTTTTGCCAAGCGCGGCCAGGGCGTTAAGGCGGTTTTCAAAGGCTTTGAAGCCGGGGTCATCTTCAAGGACGGTCCTTATTTCAGACGAGGCTTCGGAGCCTATCGAACGGCAGTAGCGTTCGTATAAAAGCTTGCGTGAGACTACGAAGCGGTCGACGTCGAAGCGGCGCTCGCATCCGGGAAACATATTTATCAGATCGTTGAAGATATAAGAAGGCTCGGAGAATTTGCCCGCTTCGTCGACGGCGTGACGGAAGATATAGAGCTTTTCGGAGGCTCCCGTGAAGGCGCGAAGAACGTCGAGACGGGCGCGGAGCTGTTTTTCGTCGGATGCTGGCGGGGCGGTGATGCCGACGCGTTTCATAACGGCGCGGTCGAAGTCGCATAATACAGGCGACTCGGAGACGTCGGCGGGGACGAGGCCGTCGTTGACGCCAAGAATTATCGTAAAACGGCGGCGGTCGTTGCGGGAGCGGCCGATCTCGCCTACGGTCACGCAGTCGCGGCGGTTTGGGATGGCGCCGGCGGTGAGGCTCGAGAGGGCGGCCGAGAAGACGTCGTAAAAGAGTTTGTTATCCATCTCGGCGTCGGGGAGAACGGAATAAAGCTCGTCAAAGAGCGAGACTACGGCGTCGTAGACGGCGGCGTCCTCTTCCGCAAGAAGAAGGCTGCCGCTTTCACGAAGCTTAGAAGCGGAACCGGAAAGGTTTTCGGGGACCTTTTCCGAAATCAGGAAATTATAGAGCGCGGAGACCTTGTCGCGCGGGAGAAGGTCCCGAAGCGACTCGGCGAGGACGTATAAGGGGTCGGAATAGGTCTTTTTGAATTTGTTTATGCTCTCTAATAGCGCGGAATTATCGGCGGTCTTTTCGGAAAAGGCTTTCAAGGGGTCGCGGGTGAAGGTTTTGTCGGGGGCGAGCTGCCAGCCTTTGAGGTTCCAGAGGTAGAGATAGTTTTCAAAGGAGGCGATCCCCTTCTCGTCGGCGCCGGTGACGCCTGTTTTGAGGGCGGCAAGAAGGTTATCCTTGTTGACGCCGAATGCGGACATGGAGGCGACGGAGAGTAAAAAGCGGCAAAGAGGCTTTTTGGCGACGGTATAGCGGCTGTCGTCGAAATACGGGATCCCCGAGCTTGTGAAAACGGCCTCGAAACGCGAGCGGTAGCGTTCGGACGAGGGCGTCAGGACGGTGAAATCGCGGTAGTCGCAACCGTTTGCAATACCCTCGCAGATAACGGCCGCGGCGGCGGAAACCTCGCTGTAACTGTCTTCCACTGTGTAAAGCTCAATATCTTTACAATCATTATAGACGGATTTTTTGATTTCGAACAGGTTGTTTTCAATATAGCGGAGGGAGGCGGGCAAAAAATCGCCGCTCGCCTTTATTTCCGAGTATTCTATGCCGTTTTCACGGCAGAAGGCTTTGATGCTCATGACGGCGGAGATGACGTCGGAAAAGACGCCGAAGCCGCCCGAAGCGTCTGTCAGGGTGTTTGTCGTGAAGGCGAAGACGGCTTCGGAAGCGTTTTTGATTATGGCCGAGACTATCATGTTTTCGGCAGGAGTGAAGCCGTCGAAACCGTCGAAGAGGAAGAGGTCGCCTTTATACAGGGAGTTTTCGGATATCAGTTTTGCTGTTATTTCCTCTTTAGACCTGTTTTCGCCGCCGCAGAGGGATTCGTATATGGAGAAAATGAGTTTTATGTCCTTCAGTTTGGCGGCGGTGGAGGCGGTTTTTTCGTCGAAAAACGTCTCGAGACCGTCGGTTTCCGTGTTATAGGTCTTGAATTCGTCGTAAAGCTTTATAAGTTCGTTTATGAAGCCGCAGTCGGAAACGCTTCCGTTATAAACCGAAAGGTCGTTTTCGGCTGTTTTCAGGGCTATGCTCATAAGCACCGTCTTGCCCGGGCCTTTGGGGCCGAAGGAGGCGAAGGTGACGGTGTCTTCGAAGACTATTTCCTGAAAGCGGCGGAAGCTGTGGGTCTCGCATATCGGCTTGTAAATATCGTCTATTTCGCGGCAGACAAGCTTCTCCGCCCCGAGACTGCTTTGCTCGGGGATGAAATAATGAGTTCTGACGCCTTTTTTCAAGGCGTCTTTCATTATGGACAACAAAAACGCGGTTTTTCCTGTCGCCGCGCCGCCGTATACGACTTTGACCATTTCGTTCTCCGTTCGTTTTATGTTATTATTATATCTTTTTTACGGTTTTTTGTAAAGTTTAATCATACTTTATCTTGAAAAAAATATTTTTTGTGTTAAAATATTATTTATAATTTGATTTTGCGAGGTCAGTTTTATGGCGAAGGAATTACCGAAGAATTACGAGCCGAAGGAAGTCGAGGATCGGATATACGCAGATTGGATAAAAAACGGCTATTTTCACTCGGCGCCGAATCCCGATAAAAAGCCCTATACGATAGTTATCCCGCCGCCGAACGTGACGGGTCAGCTCCACATGGGTCACGCGCTCGACGATACCCTTCAGGACATTCTCATAAGATATAAGAGGATGAAGGGCTTCGAGACGCTTTGGATCCCCGGGACCGACCACGCGGGTATCGCTACGCAGATAAAGGTCGAGGAGTTTTTACGCAAGAACGAAGGTCTTACGAGATACGACCTCGGCAGAGAGAAGTTTCTCGAACGCGTCTGGGCGTGGAAGAAGCAATACGGCGACAGAATTATAAACCAGCTTAAGAAGCTTGGCGCCTCATGCGACTGGGACCGCGAGCGTTTTACGATGGACGAGGGCTGCTCGAAAGCCGTCCGCGAGGTGTTCGTCAACCTCTATAACAAAGGAATTATCTACAAGGGAAACAGGATCATAAACTGGTGCCCCCATTGCCGTACGGCGCTTTCCGACGCAGAGGTCGAATACAGCGAGCACGACGGCTGTTTCTGGTATATCAAATATCCTATAAGCGGCACAAACGAGTTTCTGGAGATAGCCACCACCCGTCCCGAGACGATGCTCGGCGATACCGCCGTGGCCGTCCATCCCGAGGACGAGAGATATACTCATCTTGTCGGCAAGATGATAGACCTGCCGCTTGTGGGCAGACAGATACCGATAATAGCCGACGAATACGTCGAGCGCGACTTCGGAACGGGCTGCGTTAAGATCACCCCCTGCCACGACCCGAACGACTTCGAGGTCGGAAAACGTCATAATCTTCCCGAGATACTCATAATGGACGAGGACGGCAAGATAAACAAAAACGGCGGCGTTTACGA
>JAEEIO010000154.1 GCA_016281405.1 Clostridiales bacterium
GACCGCCTTCGTTCAGTTTCTTTGTGAATAAGAAGGAGCTTTTCCATTTTTCATATCAGCGGTATATGGAAAACAGGCTTCGCGAGGTATTAGGAATCAAGGGAAACCCCGTGACCTTCAATATCAGGTCGCGCGGTGAAAAGCCCGAAGTGGAGGTGTGACGACTGTGTTTTACGTTGTTTTGGCTATATCGGCCGTCGCGGCCTATTTTATCGGAAGTATCAGCTTCGCGATAATCGTAACCAGAAAAAAACTCGGTAAAGACATCCGCGATTTCGGAAGCGGCAACGCGGGCGGCACAAACACCATGAGGGTGTTAGGTAAGAAATACGGCGTTCTCGTCATGTTTCTCGATATGCTGAAGGCCTTTATTTCAGTCTCGCTTGCAAGACTTCTTTTCTTCGCATTCGGCTTCGGGACGGTCGGAGACCTTTGGCTCGCCCTCGTCGGTGTGACGGCGGTCTTCGGCCACCTCTTCCCCGTTTACTACGGCTTCAGGGGTGGCAAAGGCATAGCCGCCACGGCGGGCGTGGTGCTCGCGATCTCGCCGCTCACCATGATTATTCTTTTCGCGATATGGTGTCTTATCGTCGCCCTGACGAGATACGTCAGCCTCGGGTCGATCGTCTGCGGACTGCTCGTGCCGCCGGGATATTATCTTATCGACCAACTTCTTCTGGGACGGCAAAACGAATATCTGCTCTGGACCCTTTTGGCTTTTGGCGTTATGACCGCGATGATAGTTTTATCTCATTGGCAGAATATAAAAAGGCTCGTAAAAGGCAAAGAAAACAAGATCTGAGGAGCGTTTGAAATGGCTCGCATCGTTATACTCGGCTCCGGCGGTTGGGGGACCGCGATGGCGACGATGGCGTCGCGCCACGGACACTCCGTCACGCTTTGGAGCAAATTTCAAAAAGAGGCGGATAACCTCTCGAAAACGAGAGAAAACCCGCTCCTCAAGGGCGTTAAAATACCCGAAAGCGTAAACATTACCACCGATATTGCCTGCGCCGAAAGAGCGGACCTTATAATAATAGCCGTTCCGAGCGTCGCAGTCAGAACGGTCTGCCGCGAGTTTTCGTCTATTTACGGCGGTCAAACCGTCGTGAATATCGGCAAGGGACTTGAGGAAAGCACCCTTTTAAGGCTTTCCGAGGTCATAAACGAGGAACTCGGCTCACCGAAAAAGCTTGCCGTGATGTCGGGACCGTCGCACGCCGAAGAGGTCGCCGTCGGCATACCGACGGCAAACGTCGTCGCGTCAAAATCTTCCGAAACGGCAAGATACGTTCAGAATATCCTTATGAACGAGACCTTCCGCATTTACACTTCGAAAGACGTTATAGGCGTCGAGCTCGGCGGAGCGCTCAAAAACGTTATCGCGCTCGCGGCGGGCATCACAGACGGTCTGGGACTCGGCGACAATACGAAGGCGGCTCTGATGACGAGGGGCATCGCGGAAATAGCGAGGCTCGGCGAAAAGATGGGCGGCAAAAGAGAGACCTTCTCGGGACTTACGGGCATTGGCGACCTCATCGTCACCTGTACGAGTATGCACAGCCGGAACAGAAGATGCGGAATACTCATTGGCAAGGGCGTAAACCCGCCCGACGCCGTTAAGGAGATAGGCATGACGGTCGAGGGCTACCGCACCGCCGTCGCGGCGTATAAGCTCGCCGAGCGCGAAAAGGTCGAAATGCCGATAATAACAGAAATATACAGGATACTATACGAAGGAAAAGCTCCCGGCGAGGCGATAAACGACCTTATGATACGCGAGAAGAAGTCGGAGCACGAGGTCGGTTGGAAATGATTTAACGGTCACCGTAAACGGTGACCGTTTCTTTTATATCCGAAAGGCATAATAGCCGAAAACATCGCGGGCAAAATGGCCGACATGGCCGATTTGACCTCGAAAAGAGCGTTTTCGAAGGTCGGGTCCGACGTGACGGCGACGTGGGAAAAGACGGTCACGAAAAGAAGCGGGACGACGTAAAGAATAAGGCGCGTCTTCCCTTTTTCGGGCGTCCCGACCATGACGGCAAGCGCGCGTCCGCAGACGGCGCATAAGGCGGTAAGCTTTACGACGACGATCATAAAAGTAATAACCGCGAATCCGAAGCCGCATTTCGGCATAAACGAGACGTTTCGGAAGGCCGAAAGCGTTTGAAATACGGGGTAATTGAAAAGCGTCAGGCTGTCGCCGAAGAAGGCGGACGGCAAAAGTCCGACGGCGGCGGTCAGTATAAACCAGGAGGCGAAAGCCGCGAGCGAGGTTTTATAAAGTCTTCGTCCGTCGCATTCCCTGCCTATAAGCAGGACGGAAAGGAGGACGTCGGAGAGAAAGCCGAAGGAAAGCCTTAACGCCGTAATCATTACGTCGGCCGCGCCGCTTTGGAAAAAGGGCGCGACCGTTTCGGGCTTGAAAAAGCCGAGGCCTTCGACAAACATGAAAAGGCAAAACGCCGTCCACAGTATAAAAACGAAACTGCCGAAATAAGAAAGGGCCCTTAGTCCCGCAAACGCGGTAAAAAGAATAAAGGCGGAAATGAGGGCGGAGGAGATAAGGTCGGGCGTGGCGTCGAGCACAACTGCCGAGAGAAAACGCAAATAGTCGGAATACAAAGAGGCGGCAGAAAAAAGCGCGAAAAGGAAAAAGACAATTAAAAACAGCTTTTTTCCCGCCTCGCCGGTCTTTAAGCGGAAACAATCCTCGACGCGAAGATAGGGATATTTCAAAAAAGGAATAATAACGAGAGTAAAAACCGCGGCCGATATACAGGCGGCAAGAAAAAGAGGCGGGATGACGTTTTTACCCGCTCCGTAAATATCTTTTTCAAGTAAAACCGTTCCCGTCAGAAAAAGTGTCAGAAGGGCGTAAAGCGGCGCGGACGGCGTTTTTTTCATTTTCAAGCCCTCTCTGTAAGTCCGCGGTCGCTTTGCTCGGTGACGTCGACGGATATGTCAAAAAGTATATCGTTTTCCTTCAAATCGGCCCCGCGGGCCGAAAACCGGCTGTAAAGGTCCAAGGCATCACACTTATAATCGTTGTAAAGAAGGGCTAATAAGTCCGCCGTTTCTGTTTTCAGTTTTTCTTTGAAGGCGTCCATGTCGGCGGCAGGTCTGTCGAACTTAAGCTTGAGCGTAACATCGGCGCGAAGGGCGCCGTTTACGGTGAAAACCGCCGTGACGGCGCGGTTAGAGACGACCGTTACGGCGTTTCCTTCCGACACGGCGAGTTTACAGTCCTTCGAAGGCGCGAGTAAGAGCGAGAGGATCTCGCACTGAGAAGCGGTCAGTTCGCCTTTGAACCTGCCGTCCGCTATAACGGCGCCGCCGTCGGGTTTGATTATCGCGGATTCTTGTTCGTCGCCCGAATGCGCGACGTCGAAAACGGGCATGACCGCGTCTTTGCCCGTTATGAAATAATAACCCTTATAGCACGGCGGGATTGCGCCGCTTTTGTTCTCGTCGGCCATGACTGCCGCTTCGAGAATATTGAGCCTTTCCGGGTCGGAGCCCGCCCCCAGAACATCCTCGGCCTTCCCTTTCGCGGCCGCGAGGCCGAAATCGTAGCGGACGCCGAGAGTTGTTATAAATAGCCGTACGTCGTCAAGACTGGTTTCGAGCGCTTCCCTGCCGACGACGACTATTTTGATATGCTCGAAATAGAGAGGTTCGGCGTAAAGATTCTGTATGCTTATCATAGCCTCCGTCAAGGTCTTGCCGAAGGCGCTTTTAACCGTCATGACGGGGTCGGCGTTTTCGCCGCCGCGGCTCATAATGACCTGCGCCGAGACCCTGAATCCGTCTTCCTCGCGGTCGACTCCGACGGCGGCAAGCAGCATCAGGCGGTTCATCTCGGCGTAGTCGAAGCAGGACGCGAGGCAAAGCAAAAAGCAGACGGCGACTGAAACGGCCGCCGCTTTAATTACCGTCTTCACTCTTTATTCCTCTCTTTGCCGCGAAATAAGGGCGGGATTTCATTTTAGTTATCGGCAGCCGAAGGGGGACGTCGGGCGAGCGGCGTCCCGAAAGCGGCGTCAGGTATGCCATATAGTCGACGCCGAAGGAGGTCATCGAATAAAGGCGGCAGAAGACCGCAGTAACGGCGAGGATATAGCCGAAAAGTCCGAGCACCGCCGAGGCCGCCAGGAAAAGAGCTCTTATTATAATTATCGCGCCTTTCATATTCATAGTCATAAGTCCCGCGGTGGCGGTTATGGCTATGACGAAAACGACGGGCGCCGAGACAAGCTTTGCCGCGACGGCGACCTGCCCTATTACGAGCGAGCCGACTACGCTTAAGGATACGCCGAAGGAGGCTGGGATTCGCTCCCCCGCCTCTCTTAAAAGCTCGAAGCCGATAAGCATAACTATTATTTCAAGGACGTTCGACATCGGCACGCCGTCACGCGAGGCGGCGATGGCGACGAAGAGCTTTATGGGTATTTCTTCCTGGTGAAAGTTGGTGAAAGCGACGTAGAGCGCGGGGAGCGAAACGCTTATAAAAAAACTCAGGAGACGAAGTATCCGTCCGACTGTGGCGTAATAGAAGCTGACGTAATAGTCCTCGCTCGACTGAAAATACTCGGTGAATAAAAACGGCGCCGTCAGCACGGCGGGCGTGCCGTTTACTATTACGGCGACGCGTCCTTCGAGAATCTTCGAGGCGACGACGTCGGGGCGTTCGGACGAGCCGACGGTCTTGAACGGCGAGAGCGGGTGGTCGCGGATGCTCTCGGTTATATAGTTGGAGTCGAGTAAATCGGCGCGCTTTATTTTGGAAATACGCTTTTTTACGTCGGCCACAAGGCCGCTTTCGGCTGCGGATGCGAGGTAGCAGATACATATTTTGGTGCGGGTGTCGGCGCCTATGGTCAGGATCTCGGTTTTGAGGTCGGGCGAGGCGATCTTTCGGCGGATCAAGGAGACGTTTATTAACATATCCTCAGTGAAGCCCTCGTGCGGGCCTTTTGATATGGTCTCGCCGAGCGGTTCGCTTATCGCTTTGGTGCGGTAGCCCTTGGCGTCGATAAGGAGCGCGCGGTCGTCGCCTTCGGCAAAGACTGCTACGGCGCCGTCGCAGACGCCGTTTATAAGCTCTTGGAAATCAGTCTTTACGGTGACGTCGGGAGACGTCACGACGTCGGACGCTATAAATGAAACGCCGTTTTCGGGCGCCGGGCGGTTAAATCGGACGATGGCCTCGACGATGCCCTCGCCTATCGAGGCGCCGTCGGTCATGTCCTCGGTGTAGCAAATGAGGTAGCGGTTTTTAAGGGCGGCGTTTTCGACGGGACGCGTTTTCAGAAGTCCGCTCTCTCCGAAAGCGGACTTTATAAGTATTTCGTTCGTCTTCAAGCTCTTACTTACAGCGGACACGGCGGTCACCCGCGGTTATTGTGTCCCGCATACAGCCAAATATTTATAAAAATTAAAGTTTGGTATTGACAACAGGATTCTTTTTTGGTATACTTTATTGGCTGTTGAAAATCGAACTGCTGGTGTAGCTCAACGGTAGAGCAGCTGATTTGTAATCAGCAGGTTGATGGTTCGATTCCGTTCACCAGCTCCATATATGGGGGAATTCCCGAGTGGCCAATGGGGGCAGACTGTAAATCTGTTGCGTAATCGCTTCGGTGGTTCGAATCCACCTTCCCCCACCATGAAAAACCCGTGATTTGTCTACCAAATCACGGGTTTTTCAACGAAATCCGTCCTTGCGGACGGGTGAAATCCGCTGCGCGGGTGAAATCGCCTGCAGCGGTGAAATCCCGCTGCGCGGGGTGAAGGACGGATTTCATTTCACCGTGAGCAATGTGAACGATTTCACCCGAGGGCGAAGCCCGAGAATTTCACCGCGCCGGGGGCGCGTCAGAGCCGCGAGGAGGCCCGCCCGCGCATCGGGCGAATCCACC
>JAEEIO010000155.1 GCA_016281405.1 Clostridiales bacterium
CGCGGCCCTTTGCCGTTCATACTGTGTTAAAAAGAAGCGGCCATACGTCAAGTGTGGCCGCTCCCTTTTGGCTTGTCTGAACGAAAAATTACTCGCGTAAAACTGCATCGCATCGCCTGAGCGAGAGATTTCCGGCGCGAGACGCGAAAAAGGCGGCGGAGCATACTGACGTATGCCCGCCGTCTTTGACAAAGTATCGCACGAAAAGATCCGCTCAGGCGGCTATAAATCCCTTATTCGCACCGCCTAAGGACGGGGCGGGTAATTATTGATTGACAGCCATAAACCCTGTTGGTATAATATATAATAAATTATTTGTTTCGGTGATTTTACTATGAGAATTAAAAACAAAAACCTTTTAATCGTTGCGATCCTCTTTTTGACACTTTTTTCAGTTGTTTTTTCGATCGTATACGGAACCGTGAAACCCGACGGCGTATTTATAAACGGCGACGCGGAAAAACCGACCGTCGATTCCGCGCGATGGGTCGTCGGGGATTTCACCGGCGACGGCGACGTAAGCGACGACGACGCCCTTTATCTTTTATACCATACCTTCTTCCCGACGGATTATCCTATTGCAGTTCCCACTGTTTGGGACGGTTCCCAAGATCCGACAACGGTCGTCAATACGACGAGCAAAAGCTTTTCCGGCGTTATTACGGGCGGACGCGCGATTCTTTACGTTCCGTATAACTTTTACAAAAACAACAGTTACACGATCTCAATTAAATGCTCGCTTGGAACGGAAAACGTTAACAACTGTCTGCAGGTCCAAACCGCCAAAACAAAAAGCATCGCGAACGCATATATCAGGGATAATATTCATTCCGGCGACCTTTCCGTCAGGCGTCCGTTATGCGGCGTCGTAAAAGATTTTTCAACCGGAGATAATATATCCGACAAGTTTACGGCGACGGAAGACGCCGTATGGCTGGCCGTTGTTTATTACGGAGTTCCTGACAGCAATTATCGGATAACGGTGGAAATTGGTCGGATCGCATCTCTTGAGCAGGTCGACGATGCCGTGTACGGGAGAGGCGTCGTCGCTCTGAACAAAGACGTTGAACCGTATATCTTACAATTCGGTCGGCAAATATCAAAGCAGACTCTTAACAATGAATATGAGCGCCTGAATTTTCTCTATTTTTCCGATATTCACTGCAGAACCACCCTGTGGAGCCGAATATGCGATTATATGGATGAATACAGCGACATAATACCCTTTGCCATACACGGCGGCGATTTTACAAACGACTTGAGCAAAACCAGTTTCGTCGATCTGTATAACGTGAGAAAGCCGGCCAACGGCGCTATTCTTAACACCGTGGGAAATCACGACTGTTATCCTGCCGGCGAAACCAGTCCGACCGCAAGCGCCGAAACGGTTTATAAAGCGCTGTATAAATCCGTCGACCCTGAAAAAGACGGTTGGGACTGTGTGTTCGGGACGGAAGCCTACGCGATGTATTGGTATAAAGACATCCCGAAAGCGGGCGTAAGAATTATATGTCTCGACCAATATCATTGGAGCAAAGCCGAGGCCGCTTTTTTCAAAAACGCTTTAACCGACGCAAAAACGAAGGATTATGCGGTAATAACCGTTACGCACACTCCGATCACGACGGCGGTCGACGATATAGGCTCCGGTTTTTGGACGTTGGACGACTGGCGGGTAAACGACACCTATCAAGGCCCCATGATAGAGATCCGCGCCGCCATCAATTCTTTTATTTCGCAAGGCGGAATTCACATTGTCCATCTTTGCGGCCATATACACAGCGATCAAATCGGGACGCTGACCGACGACGGTATATTTCAGATAAGAACACAAATGGCGGCAGATAATACGACGTGGACGGATACGGTCAGAAAAGCCGGAACGAAAACATACGATTGCTTCAACGTTATTCAGATCGACAGAAATCTGAATATGATAAAGCTCGTTAGAATCGGTTGTAATACCTCCGATACATTACAGCCGAGAACGACTTTGTGCTACGATTATCTGAATAAAAAGCTCATAAGCAATAACTGAGTTTCAGGGTCAAACGATTAAAGTGAGAATGCTCAAATAAAACCCGCCCCGTCCGAGAGGACGGGGCGGAGCTGTTTTTTTCAAGAGGAAGCGGCGGCTATCTGCTCTATGCTTCTCACGCAGGGGGCGGAATAGATTATTTCGCCCGTCTTGTATTTTATATAACTGACGGCGACGAAATACCGTCCGTAATTCGCCTGCCCGGGCGCGGCGTTCGGGATGCCGATGACGACGGCGGTGAAATGGATGCGGTCGGAAAACACGTTATAAAGCTTTTCGCCGACGACGTTAAGATATTCGGCGCCGGAGGGTCTTGCCTGCGACCTTATTTTGCCGTTTGCCGTCAGAACGAGGTCGGAGGGGTCGTCAAGGAGGTCCGAGGGCATTATTAGGGTTCCGAAGGCCTCGATATTTTCAAGAGCGGCCGCCCGGTCGGCGTCAAACGAAAGGTCGCCGTTATTGACGGTAAGCGGCAACTCGGTGCAGAAACGTATGCCCGCGGGGCCGACCGTCCTATACTGCGCGCCGAGGATGCGCGGGCCGTCGGAAAGGTAATCGAAATAAAGGGTCTTGCCGCCTGCTTCATAGGAGTATTTGCCGTTTGCCGAGTCATAAGTAAACTCGTCGGAGGTGACGACGGGAGTGGAGACGCGCTCGACGTGGGCGGCGTCGCGGCGGCAGGAGCGGACGAGAACGCCCGTAAGCTCGACGGAGGGGACTCTCTCGACCGTCCACTCCTCCCAGTCGTGACCGAGGGTGGGGACGGCGCGGACGTAATCGGACATCGGGGCGGCGTATCCGAAGGCGTTTGCGGGGGCGCCGTTTATATACTTAACCGTTATCGGGCCGTCCGTGCCGCTTCCGCCGTATCCGACGGCGGCGAAGGTGAGGAAGCTCTTGCCTTCGGCGTTCGTGACGGCGGACTTGGGGACGATGACGAAGTCGCCGTTTGATTTGAGATAGGCGCCGTTTGCGATTATTCTGAAATGATCGCCGAAATCGACGAACTTTATTTCGGCGTCGGCGTAAGGAGTCGCTTCAGAAACGCCCTCCCACGACTCGCCTTCGGCGTAGACGACGCCTTCAAAAGCGTAATAAAGACCCGCGAAGAAACTTAAGCAAACGGCTTTGTTTCTATCGACGGAGACGTCGTAGGATCTGCCGTAAAGCGGGCCTTCGAGCCCGAAGGAACCGGGCTTTTCGGCCGAAAGGATAATCATAAAGTAGCCGTTCGGCGACGGGTCGGTGAATTCGGGGCAGTTGACGGTTATCTCGAGTCCCGCCGGGTCGACGGCCTTTTCGCTCACGACGCCCGCCTGCGGCCACCAGTGGCCCGGCGCGACGTCAAAACTCAAAAATCCGCCGTCGGTGACGGAAAACGCGCCGACGCTCGCGCCCGCGCCGTCGGCGTCATACGGGGTGAGGACGTCCCAACCGATCGCGGCCGTCGGAGCGCCTATAAGGCCGCAGACGGAGCATATTCGCGCTTCGGCGCCCTCTTCGGCGCAGGTCGCGGCCGAGGCGACGACAAAATCTCCGAAATCGTGAGCTTTATGAACGACGACTTCGTCGGCGTAGTATGCGACGCGGCCGCGCGCCGTCTCGCCCGCGGTTATCGGGAGGTCGCCGCAGTTGTAAACCGTTTTCAAAGAGAAGCAGTCCTTAAAGGCCTCGCCGTCTATACAAGAGACGGAGGCGGGGACGCAGAAGCTTTCGAGAGCGGCGCAGCCGTAAAAGGCCTTGAGGCCTATATACGAAACGCCTTCGGGGACGTTTACGCTTTTAAGGTTAGCGCAGCCGTAAAAAGTCTCGCGGGCTATTTCGGTAAGACCGCTTCCGATCATCGCTCTTTCAAGACCCGCGCAGCCCGAAAAAGCATACCAGCCGACCTTTACGACGCCGTCGGGAATAATTACGTTTTTAAGAGAGGCGCAGCCGTAAAAAGCGCGGTCGCCTACGGTTTTTAAGCTCTCGGGGAGGTTTACGTCTTCAAGCTTTCCGCAGTCGGAAAAAGCGCTTCCGCCGATCTCCGTGACGCCTTCGGGGAGCGATACGCCGACGAGAGAGGCGCATCCCGAAAACGCCCTGTCGCCTATCGAGACGACGCCGGCGGGAACGGTGACGTTTTTAATATTATCGCGGTTATAAAAGGCCTGCTCGCCGACGGCGACGACGGGAAGTCCTCCCGCCTCCGCGGGCACGAACACCTCTTCGGCGCCGCCGTTATACGCGGTCAGGGTGAGGGCGCCGCCGTCCTCGGAGAAGGTGAAATCGTTGATTTTTATCGCGGGTATCGTTTCGGTCTCGGTCACGCCGCAGACGAGGCAGAGGCGTCTTCTTTCGCCCGTTTCGGTCCCGGTGGGGTATTTTGTGACGACCCATTTTCCCTCGTGACCGCGGTCGGCTCTTTTTTCTTCGCCTCGCCACTTGTTGGCGGCGACGCCGTTTACCGTTTTAACGGCGATACGCTCGGAGCCGCTCACGCCGTAGCCGACGGCCGTTATTGAAAGATAGGCTTTGCCGCCGGAAAGGGCGGGGTCGCCGATAAGAGAGAGGGCTTCGGAAACGTCTTCGCCGTTATAGCGGTATTCTTCGCCGTTTACCCTTATCCCGAAGCCTTTTTCGGTGTTGAAAAAGGAAAGGGTCACGTCTTCGGACGCCGTGACATCGGGCGTCGCCGATCGGGCGAAGCCGTTAAACGTGCCTCCGTCGGTGACGAGCATTTCAAGTCCGCCGCTGTGGAAGGTGACGGAGACGGCTTTGGAGCCGCTTTCGGGGACGGCGCCGTAGGCTCTCGCGCCGACTATACTCGGAACGCCGAAATCGCCTATCGGTTTCGAAGAAAGAGTGACGGCGAAATAGCCGTTCGGGGACTCGTAGGTGAAGGCCGACGCGTTGAAGACTATCTCGAGGCCGTCTATTTTTACGGGGTCGGCGTATTTCACGCCCGCCTGCGGCCACCAGCCGCCTTCCGCGACCTTCAGGACTATGCCGTCTTCCCCGACCGAAACGTCGCCGGAGTTAGGAACGCCGTCGACGTCAAAGGGGACGAGCTCGCACCAGACGGGCGAAAGAGCCGCGCCTGCCGCAAAGGAAAGGGCAGGCGTGAGGGCGAGTATTATTGCGAACGCGATGAAAAAAGCAAGCGTTTTTTTCATTTTTCCGTTTCTTTCGGGGGATTATTTTTTCTTTTTTAACAAATTCAACAATAGGATTGCGCCGGCGACAAGGAGCACGCCGCAGAGCGCCGCGACGACTATAATTATCGGCAAATTATCACTCTCGGGCGGGTCAGGCACGACGATTGTTTGCGACGATTCGGTCGGGACGCTTGTTTCGGCGGGCTCTGAGGGGGTTTGCGACTCGGGCTCCGACACGTCGGACGAGGCGGGCGCGCTCGATTCGGGGGTCGACGGCGCGGGGACGCTCGAGACCGCAGAGCTGTTTTCGGCGGCGGAGGAGGGTGGCGTCGTCGACGATGTCGCCGAACTGTTTCCGCTTACGGCCGAAGAGGCGGCCGCCTTTTTCGGTATCGTGCGGGTTTCGACGTGGCCGCAGACGGAGCAGGTGCGGCTTTCTTCGCCCGTATGCTCTTCGGTTGCTTCAATTGTCGTAGTCCATTCGCCGAAGGTGTGGCCTTTAGCCGCCACAGACCGCGTTTCCGTCTTCCCGCAGACGGAACACGTTCTCGTTTCTTCGCCTTTTTCCGTGCAAGTGGGCGCTTTCGTGCGCTTCCACTTGCCGAAGGAATGGGAGCCGCTGTCGCAACTGTCGGCTTTTACGCTGAAAGCATTCGGCGCGACGCCGTTTATCGTTTTAATTGTAATATTTTTACAACCGTATGTTTCTTTACCGACGGCGAAAAAGGAAAGATATGACTTGCCTTTCACCATATAATCCAAAGATTTGATTATAAAATCTTCTTTAATCGTCGCTCCCGTCTCTTTGTCCGTGACCACCAGTTGCACGTCCTGACCGTTGACCTTTGCCGTCAGGCCGTTTTTTGTGACTTGAAAAGAAACGGTTGTATCCGTGTTGGCCTTGGCTCCTGATATCGCATCCTGATCGACGCCGTTGTGGTTGACGGTCATATTGACGCTGCCGCCGCTAAAAAAGGTAAAGGAAAGCTCCTTCCCCGGGCATTTGGGACTGA
>JAEEIO010000156.1 GCA_016281405.1 Clostridiales bacterium
CGTGCGTGTAGGAAAAGACTTTCGCGCTGTAAACGTCGGGCGAAAGGTTTTTGGTGCGCGACTTTTTTGCAAAAACGAGAGGGCACCCGAATTGCTCTGCAGTTAAGCTTGCCAAGCCTATTCCGGATGCCTCAATGGTGAGAACCTTATTTATGCCGCAGCCCGTGAAACGGCGGCAAAACTCCCTTGCAAGCTCCGAGAGCAAGGGAATATCGAGCTGGTGATTGAGAAAGCCGTCCACTTTCAGAATGCCGCCGGGAAGCACCGTGCCGTCTTTTACGATGCGCTCTTCCAGAAGCTTCAAAAAAAGGACCCCCTCTCCAAAAGATACTTTAATTTTATTAAAATTCGACAAAAAATGCAACCTGAATTTGCTATAAAAAAGGCCAAAAATACAACGGCGTTTTTGTATATTTTGCGGAAAGGCCTTTTTCTTTTTCACAATGCCGATAATATCACGCCGGGAGGAAAAGGACAAGGGCATATTTTGTTGACATTGAAGAAAGGCGCGGGTATAATTGGTACATAATAAAAAGAAAGGCGAGAATATGAACAAAAGACTGTCGGCGACGCAAATAATAATGCTCGGCTTTCTGGCGGCGATAATCGCGGGCACGCTTTTATTGGCGCTGCCCGTAAGCTCGGCGTCGGGGAAAGCGGTCGCGTTTGAGGACGCGCTTTTTACGGCGACGACCTCCGTCTGCGTCACGGGGCTCGTCACCCTTACGACGGCTTCCGCCTGGAGCTTTTTCGGCCAGGCGGTCATACTCGTGCTCGTTCAGATAGGCGGGCTCGGCATCATTACGGTCACCGCAGGCGTTTTGATGGCGTCCGACCGCAAAATGAGGCTTCCCGACAGGCTTTTGGTGCAGGAGGCCTTCAATCTTAATTCCCTTGCCGGGCAGAGAGCTTTCGTAAAAAAAGTCATAGCGGGCACCTTCGCCGTAGAGGGAGCCGGCGCGCTTTTGTATATGACGGCGTTCGTGCCGCGCTTTGGCTGGCGCGGCGTGTGGGCGTCCGTCTTCAACTCGGTTTCGGCGTTCTGCAACGCGGGTCTCGACGTCATTTCCGAAAACAGCCTTTGCGATTTTGCGGTAGACCCGGTCGTCAACCTCGTAACGAGCGTCCTCGTCATACTGGGCGGCATCGGCTTTATAGTCTGGTGGGACGTAATAAGGGTCTTTCGCGAAAGACGGGATCACAAGTTAAATCCCCTGAAAAGACTTTCGCTTCACAGTAAAATAGCCCTTTCCGCGACGGGGATACTTCTTATTGCGGGAACGGCGGCGTTTCTTCTTTTTGAGTATGACAACCCGCAGACCATAGGCGCCTTTTCATTCCCGCACAAGCTTCAGGCGGCTTTCTTCCAGTCTATGACGACGAGAACGGCGGGCTTTGCCTCGGTATCTCAAAAGGGGCTTTCGAACGCGTCCGCCGTTACGGCGCTTTTGTTCATGTTCATAGGCGGCTCGCCGGTCGGAACGGCGGGCGGCGTAAAGACGGTAACTTTAGCCGTGATACTTGCGGCGGCTTTTTCGTCGGTGACATCGCGCAGCGAAACGGTCTTGTTCCGCAGACGCATAGCGCCGGCGGCGGTAAAACGCGCGCTCGCGGTAGTCGCCATGTCGTTCGCGATAACCTTTATTTCGACGGTCGCCGTCTGCGCGACAAGCTCCTTCGACCCGCTCGACGTGCTTTACGAAACGGTGAGCGCAACGGCCACGGTCGGGCTTTCAAGAGGGTTGACCGCAAGCTTCGGGACGGTGCAGAAACTTATAATAACGGCGACTATGTATTTGGGCAGAGTAGGGCCCATTTCGCTCGCGGTCGCTTTTAATTTGAGGCGTGAAAACAAAAACGCCGTTAAAGACCCCACTGAAGAAATAAGCGTGGGATAAGAGAGGTGTTTTTATGAGATCGAGAAAAACTTACGCGGTGTTCGGGCTCGGCAGATACGGGAAAGCGGTCGCGGAGGAGCTTTCGCGCAGCGGCGCCGACGTTATTGCCGTCGACATGAACGAGGACGCGGTGAACGAGGCGGCGCTCAAAATACCCGTCTGCAAATGCGCGGACGTTACCGACAAAGACGCCCTCGGGCAGATAGGGATAGAAGAGATCGACGTCGCGATAATCGCCATGGCGCAAAGCCTCGAGGCGAGCGTTATAGCCATAATGCTCTGCAAGGAGGCGGGCGTGAAAACGGTCGTCGCGAAATGCGCGTCGGAAATGCACGGCAGGATATATAAAAACGTCGGAGCCGACAGGGTCGTTCTGCCCGAGAAGGAGTCGGGGACAAGGCTCGCGAAGAACCTTTTGAGCTCCGGCTTCGTTGACCTTATAGAAATATCCGACGAGCTCGGCGTGGTCGAGCTTGACGTAAAGCCCGAATGGACGGGGAAAAGCCTTATCGAGCTCAATCTCCGCAAAAAATATTCGATAAACGTCGTCGGCATAAAGGAAGGAAAAACGGTCTCCGTCAACGTCGACCCGGAAAGAAAGCTCACCTCGGAAATGACCCTTATAATAATCGCGAGCATGTCCGGCCTGAGAAAGCTTGAGGAATAATCTTTTGAAAAGGGCGGCGTTACCCGTGTTCCTGCTCTCGCTCCTGCTTCTTTTCACAGCCTGCGGCGAAGAGGACGGTGCGGCTGTTTTCAAAGGCGCCGTCTTTGAAGACGGGGTCGAAAGGAGCATGCCGGAGGGCGGCGTTTCGACAGGGGAGGAGCAGATTTTCGTTCCCGAGGAAACGGAGGACGGGGATCCTTCCGCGGACGTTTTCGTTCGGCAGACCGCCGAGGAGGA
The DNA here is from genome assembly GCA_016281405.1 of Clostridiales bacterium. Classification (GTDB taxonomy): domain Bacteria; phylum Bacillota; class Clostridia; order Oscillospirales; family RGIG5299; genus RGIG5299. Next base: position 2,803 of record JAEEIO010000156.1, read on the forward strand.
GCCGGAAAAAGAAAA
>JAEEIO010000157.1 GCA_016281405.1 Clostridiales bacterium
ACTCGCGGCGGGAGCCGCGGGAGCCGCTGCGGGCGCGGCGACAGGCGCGGCGGGCGCGGCGGCGGGAGCGTCGGAAACCGAAATAAGCTTCGCTTCCGACTTCTCGACCTCGACCTCGTAATTTTTACCGTTAAGAGACACTATATATTTCATTTTTCTTTCTCCTTCAGCCTTCAATAAGCTTAATCGATTTGAAATCGAGGTTTTCAAGCGGTATCCCCGAGTTGTCGGCGACTATTGCCATAACGAGCGCGGCGTCCTTCTCGGAAATGTTCTCCAAGACCACGGGCGTCCTCTCGGCCGTCGCAGGAGCGGCGGGCGCCTCGGGCGCTTTTTCCTTCTTTTTACCCTTTTTCGCGATCCTTCCCACTATCTTCCCGAGCAGGAAAATAAAGAAAGCGAGAAACGCGAGCACCAAAAAGACAAGTCCAATGCCCGTAAGGCTCATAAGAGCCGCGTCGCCGAACTCTATCTTTCCGGTGACAATGTCAAATACTTCGGCCATCATTCTTCGACCTTTCTTATCGAGTAAGAGACGACGTTCTGTCTTGCCTCTTTCCTCTTGATAAAGAACTTTTCGGCGACCTGCGGGAAGGCGGCGTAAGAGAGGACGTCCTCGTCCGACTCCGCGAGCTCTCCGACCTCGGCCTTCATCTTGTCGAAGGCGGGCTCCAAAGTGTCGGCGTAGCGGCACTCTATCGGCTTTTCGTCCCCGAGGATTTTTTTGCGAAGCTCCTCGTTTACCTTACCCGGAGCCCTGCCGTATTCGCCGCGAAGATAGGAGACGACCTCCTTCGAGACGTTCTTGTATCTCTCGCCCGTAAGGACGTTGGTCGTCGCCTGCACGCCGACCATCTGGCTCATCGGCGTTACGAGCGGCGGATATCCGAGGTCTTCCCTCACCTTCGGGGTCTCCAAAAGCACCTTGTCGAGCTTGTCGAGCTGGTTCATCTGGGTTAACTGCGAAACGAGGTTCGAGAGCATTCCGCCCGGGATCTGATAGTTAAGGGCGTTGGTGTCGGTCCCGAGAACGTAGGGATTAAGCTTGCCGCTCTTTAGGAACTTATCCTTCACGGGCTTGAAGAAATCGTTTATGACTTTCAGCTGTTTCATATCGAGACCCGTCTCGTAGCCGAGCGTCGAGAGGGCGTAGCAAAGCGACTCCGTAGCGGGCTGCGACGTGCCGCCCGAGAAAGAGGAAATGGCGGTGTCTATGATATCGCACCCCGCCTCGGCGGCCTTTAAGTAGGTCATCGGCGCGAGACCCGTCGTCGAATGGGTGTGAAGCGACACGGGGACGCTTACCGTCTCCTTGAGCGCCTTTATAAGTTCGTAGGCCTCGTTCGGGCCCATGATGCCCGCCATGTCCTTGACGCATATCGAATTGACGCCCATATTCTCCATCTCTTTGCCGAGCTTGGCGTAATTCTCGAGACTGTGTATGGGGCTTTGCGTATAGGAGATGGCGCCCTGCGCGTGCGCGCCGCACTTTAAGGTCTCGTCGACCGCGACCTCAATGTTCCGAAGGTCGTTGAGGGCGTCGAATATTCTTATGATGTCAATGCCGTTTTCGACCGACTTTTTAACGAACATCCTAACGATGTCGTCGGGATAATGCTTGTAGCCAAGGAGGTTCTGCCCCCTTAAAAGCATCTGGAGCTTGGTGTTCGGCATCGCCTTTCTTATCTTGCGAAGCCTCTCCCACGGATCCTCGTCAAGGAAGCGGAGACAGCTGTCGAAGGTGGCGCCGCCCCAGCACTCTACCGAGTAGAAGTTCGCCTTGTCTATCTCCGAGAGTATCCCCTCGAAGTCGGAAAAGGCGAGCCTCGTCGCGATAAGCGACTGATTGGCGTCCCTGAGCACGGTTTCCGTAAAGTTTACCTTTTTCATCTGAAAAATGCCTCGATTCTTAATTTCGGAAAAATGAAAAAAGACCATTTTCCCCCATTATTGTAATTGTTAATATTTTATCATAAATAAAAACGTTTTCCAAGTCTTTTTTCATTTTTTCTTGCGCCTGAAAAAAGAAAAAAAGCCGCTTTCGCGGCTTTTTTCAATATTCTATTCCGTCGGCATCGACGCCAGAGCCTCCCGCACTTCGTCAATGCCCGAAAGCCCGTGCATAAACCCGTCGGCGCTCGTCTGACAAATGTCCCCGCCTATTATCTTCCCGTCATAGACGAGCACGTCGGCCACGACGTAAGAAGAGCCCGCCCGCGGATAATTGTTGACCTGATAACCGTATCTTTTCACCGTCTTCCCCTTATACGCCGATAGGTCGTATCCGCACGCCTTCTGCAAATTGTTATACTCGGTATAGACGGCGTCGAAGACCTTCGGTATGGTGATTTCTTTTATCTCCACCGGCTCGGCCTCTATCTCCCACCCCGCCGACGTCAGAAACTCCACCCTGTCCTCGTTGGTGACGGCCGAGACGGGTCTCATCGTCACGCTGCTTTTGCCCGCGGCGTCGGCGGCGGCCGTCGCCGTGATGACTATCGCCACGGCGCAGAATACCGCGAGACTTATTTTTGCTTTTGTCAGTTTGAAGGAAAAAACGAACATACTCTCACCCTTTTGCAAAGCTTTTGTCCGATTATATTCGTTCCCCCGAAAAAATATGCCCCCTCCCCTTTCACCGTCGCCGCCCCGTCCTCATAAAATATATCGAGACTTTCAAAGTCTCGACACCCAAAACAAACGGGAGGAAACAATATGCCGGAAAACAGATACGGCAAAGAATCGGTCTGTATAAACACCGACCGCATTTACGACTGCTGCAAGGATAAGGACTGCTTCGAGGATCTTCGCGTCTATCTCACCCGCGTCGGCCAGTCGGTCGTCGACAGGGCGATAAACGTCAAGCCCAAGTCGGCCGAGGTTATATGGGTCTATATCGACGTCGAAGAGATACCCTTCAACGACGGCTACTACACCGCCGACCTGAAATATTTCTTCAGAACGACCTTCGACGCCTTCACGGGCGTGGGACGTCCCACCGAGGTCGAGGGACTCTGCACCGCCGACAAAAAGGTCATCCTCTACGGCGGCGAGGGAAACGCCCGCATCTTCTCGTCGCAGGTCGCCCCGGGCGAGGGGGACGCCCAGCTCGCCGAAAAGAGCAATCTGCCCAAATGCGTCGCCGAGTGCGTCGACCCCATCGCCCTCGCCTGCAAGGTGACCGACCCCTGCGACAAATGCTGCTGCTGCGAGTGTGACGTCGCCGCGCTGCCCGCCTTCGTCTGCAATTTCTTCGAGGACGAGATAGTCGACACATGCGAGCAAAACAAGCTTCTCGTCACCCTCGGACTTTTCTCGATGGTGCGTCTCGAAAGAGAGGTCCAGCTCCTTATCCCCGCCTACGACTTCTGCATCCCCTGCAAGGAGTGTCCCGGCACGGGAAGCGAGCCCTGCGAGCTCTTCAAGAATATCAAGTTCCCGACGGAGGAGTTTTTCCCGCCCTTAAAGGGCACGGCGCTTTTCAATAACGGACAGGGCGCCGGCTGCAGAAAAACAGCCGCGCGCTGAGAAGAAAAGGAAAATCCCGCTCGCAAGAGCGGGATTTTCAGTTAAGAACTAATAACTAAAAACTAAAAGTTGTCGGTTTCGCTTCCGCGAAACGTTATGAGCGCCTGCGGCGCGTTTACGGTTTATTTCTTCACTGTCGCCAACGGCGACAGCTTCACTTTTGCCGAAGGCAAAAACTTCACTTGCCCGAAGGGCAAACTTCACTTATATAAACCCTCCGTCAACGCCAAGCACCTGCGCCGTGACGAACGACGCCGCGTCCGACGCCAGCCACAAAATCGCCGCCGCGACCTCTTCGGGCGTCCCTATGCGGCATAGCGGCGTCTCGTCGCAAAGCGCCCGTTTGTCGGCGTCCGAAAGGTGCGCGTTCATGTCGGTATCGATTACCCCCGGCGCGACGGCGCTTACCGTAATGCCCGACGGCCCGAGCTCGCGGGCAAGCGCCTTCGTGAAGCCGATGACCGCCGCCTTGGAGGCCGAATAGGCCGCCTCGACCGACGCCCCCTTGACGCCCCACATCGACGAAACGTTTATTATCCTGCCGCTCTTTTGCCGCACCATATATTCCGAGGCGAATTTCGAGCATAAAAACGTCGACTCGACGTTTACCGCGAAAAGCCGTTTCCACTCCGAAAGGCTCGTGTCCGAGACCATCTTGCAAAGGGCCTCGCCCGCGTTGTTGACGAGGACGTCGACGCCGCCGAAGACCCGCGCCGCCTCGCTTATAAGTAACCTCGCGCCCTCCTCGGTCGAGACGTCGGCCTTAACGCATACGGCGTTTTCAAGCTCTTTGCAAAGCGCGAAAGCCTCTTTTTCGCTCTTATTATAATTGATAACGACGTTATAACCCGCCTTCGAAAAGGCCCTTGCCGTCGCGGCGCCGATGCCGCGGGACGCTCCCGTAATGACCGCCGTTTTCATATTCTCTCCTCCTTAAGATTCATGGTCGCGTAGCCGTTAAGTTCAAGCCCGGCGACGTTTCCCGCCACGTATTCGAAATACCCCTGCGCCGCCGGCATCACGCCGTTGTCGCCCGAAAGCTCCTTCGGCGGTAAATATAACTCAAGCCCTTTTCTCGCGGCTCCCTCCGTAAGATACCGCCTCAGTCTCTCGTTTGCCGAGACGCCGCCGACGGCCGCGATCTTCTTCATGCCCGTAGCCCGCGCCGCCGCGAAAAGCTTTTCTCCGAGCGTCCTCGCCACGGTGAAATCGAACGACGCCGCCAGATCGGCCGCCCTTATCTCCTCGCCCTTCTGTTTCGCGGTGTTGGCAAGGTTTATTACGAAAGTCTTGACGCCCGAGAAAGAGAAATCGAAGGGGGCGTCCTCGAACTCGACTATGGGTATTTTATACGCCAGCTCGTCGCCGTCTTTCGCAAGGGCGTCGACGGCGGGGCCGCCCGGGTAGGAAAGCCCCAGGACCCTCGCGACCTTGTCGAAGCTCTCGCCCGCCGCGTCGTCGCGGGTGCGGCCCAAAAGTTCGAAATCGGTATACCCCTTCACCGCGACGACGCTCGTATGTCCGCCCGAGGCGCAAAGGGCTAAAAAGGGCGGCTCGAGCTCGGGGTATGCGGTATATAAAACCGAAATATGCCCCTTTATATGGTGGACGGGGATAAGCGGAACGCCAAGCGAATATGCAAGCCCCTTCGCGAAGCAGACGCCCGTCAGCACCGCCCCGATAAGTCCCGGGGCGTAGGTGACCGCCGCGCCGTCTATCTCCCCGAAGCCGATGCCCGCGTCCTTAAGAGCCTTTTCGCAGACGGCCGCGAGCGACTCGGTGTGCATACGGGAGGCTATCTCGGGCACGACGCCGCCGTAAAGCTTATGTATTTCGATTTGCGTGACCACCGAACGCGAAAGTATCCGCCTGCCGTCTTCGACAACGGCGGCGGCGGTCTCGTCGCAGCTGGTCTCAATGCCGAGAATTCTCATTTTTTACTCCGAAAATGTTGTTTTTTTATTGTAAATACGCGGTTTTTCGACCGTTTTCACGCGAAAAAGTCAAAAAGTAAAGCTCATTAACTGCGCGTCGTCGGGCGGCGC
>JAEEIO010000158.1 GCA_016281405.1 Clostridiales bacterium
CTGCTCATAAAGAAGGGAATACTCTCGATGGCGGCGTGGCAGCACAAGGACGGCGCAATGCAGACCTTCGTCCCCGATATGATTGGACTCGCCGAGCTTCCCTTGCAAAACCTCGCGGGCATCACTGGCTTTTATAACTACTATCTCTTCACGGGCGACGCATCCGTATTACCCGCCGCCTACAAGCTTTCGCTTTCTTATCTGTCGCTTTGGAAAAAGGCCGAGGACGGCCTCGTCGTCCACCACAAAGGGACGTGGGACTGGCCCGACTGGGGCGTCGCGGCCGACTATCCCGTCCTCGAAAACGCCTGGTATTACTACGCCCTACGCTCGGCCGCCGAAATCGGACGGGCCGCGGGTCTCGGGGGCTCCGAAATACTCGAATCCCGCGCCGCCTCGCTTAAAGAGGCCTTCGATAAGGCCTACTGGGACGGCTCGGCCTACGCCTCGGGCGCCCTTTACGACGACAGAGCCAACGCCGTCGCCGTCGTCTCGGGTCTCGCCTCGAAGGATAAATACCCCGCTGTAATTGAAATCTTCAAAAGCGTTTATAATTCAAGCCCCTATATGGAAAAATACGTCCTCGAGGCCCTTTGCCGCATGGACAGACCCGACCTCGCCGCCGCCCGCATAAGAAAACGTTACGGCGAAATGGCGAGAGACCGCGGCACGACCCTCTGGGAGGTCTGGAGCGAGGACGAAGGCACCGCGAATCACGCGTGGTCGGGCGGCCCGCTCGTCATAATGCAGCGTTATTTCGCGGGCGTTTCGCCTCTAACGGCGGGATATGAGAGCTATCTTATCAAACCCGACCTCGCGGGTCTTCGCCGTATCGACGCCGTCGTCCCGACGGCCGTCGGCCCCGTTTCGGTAAAGGCCGAAAAACGCGAAGAAGCCGTCTCATATACCGTCACCCCGGCCGAAAAGGGAAGAGCCGTCCTTGCCGTCCGCGCGGCGGCGGACGACGCCGTCACGGCAGGCGACGAGCGGGTGAACGACGAGCCCAGGAAAACCTACGGCGGACTGATATTCTTGAAACGCGAAAACGGCGCTGCGTGGTTTTTGGCGCCCGCGGGCAAAGAATACCGCATAACCGTCGTAAAAAAACAATAATATTTTAAGACCGTAAAAACGCGATCCCAAAAAGGAGGCTGTTTCCCCTTATGGAGCAGTTTTTGACCGTCCTTCTTTTCATAGTCGGTTTAGGACTTATAATCAAAGGCGGCGACTGGTTCGTCGACGCCGCGTCGGCCTTCGCCGAGGCGACGGGCATACCCAAGTTCGTCGTCGGCGCGACCGTCGTCAGCTTCGCGACGACCCTTCCCGAACTTATTGTCTCGGTCCTCGCCGTCATAGAGGGCTCCAACGGCATAGCCATAGGCAACGCCGTCGGCTCGGTGACCGCGAATATGGGCCTTATCATGGGCGTCTCGGTGCTTTGCCTCCCCGCCGTCGTCAAAATAAAGGATTTCGCCGTTAAAAGCCTCATAATGATAGGCGCCACGGTCGCCTTGATGCTCTGCTGCCTCGGAGGCGAGATGAGACTCTGGGGCGCCTTTATAGTCCTCGCCTTCCTCGTCCTCTTCTTCACAACCACGCTCGTCTCCCTCAAAAAAGACCGCGCCGGGACCGAAGACGCGGCGAGGCTCAAGCCCACCCGTAAGGAGTGGGTGATGACCGTTCTCAAGTTCATATTCGGCGCGGCGGGCATCGTCGGCGGCGCCCAGCTGCTCGTCACCTACGGCACCAAGCTCGCCGCCATGCTCGGAGTGCCCGACTCCGTCATCGGTCTCACCATGGTCGCCGTCGGGACGTCGCTCCCCGAGCTCGTCACCGCCATCGTCGCCATAGCCAAGAAAGAGACCTCCATGAGCGTCGGCAATATCTTAGGCGCCAACATAATCGATATGACCCTCATTTTACCCGTATGCACCTTCATATCTTCGGGCGGCGTGCTTACGGTCGACAGCCTCACCGTCTACCGCGACGTCCCCTTCACGATAGCCATAATGCTCGTCGCCGTAGTGCCGACTCTCTTTATGAAAAAACTAAAAAGATGGCAGGGCGCCGTAATGCTCGCGATCTACGCCGCCTTCGTCGTCTTAACGGTGGTAATGAAATGATAACAGACTTCCACACCCACGCTTTCGCGGACGCCATAGCGGCCCGCGCCATAGAAAAGCTTGCCGCCGCCTCGGGGCAGACGCCGTATTACGACGGCACCGTCTCGGGCCTTCGCGGAAAAATGAAGGCCTCGGGCGTCGACCTTTCCGTCGTCGCGCCCGTCGCCACCAAGCCGACCCAGTGCCGCACCATAAACGCCTGGGCGGCCGAAAATTCGGGCGACGGACTCGTCTTCCTCGCCTCCCTTCACCCCGACTGCGAGAACTGTAAAGAAATAATCGCCTCGGCCGCCGCCGACGGCTTGAAAGGCGTCAAGCTCCACCCCGACTATCAGGGCTTTTACCCCGACGAGGAGCGGATGAAGCCGATATACGACGAGATATTCTCCCGCGGTATGTTCTTGCTTTTCCACAGCGGCGAGGACATCGGCCTGCCGCCGCCCGTCCACCTGACCCCCGACCGCGCCGTGAAGGTCGTCAAAGCCTTTCCCGGGGCCAAAATCGTCTTCGCGCACCTTGGCGGCTTCCGCCTTTACAAAGAATTCGTCGCCGCCTTCAAAGAGGCCTTTCCCGAAGGCGTCCCCGACGGCGTCTACATAGATACCTCGATGGGAGCGAATTACTATGACGCCGCCGATTTCGCCGCCGCTCTCTCCTTAATGGGCCCCTCGCATATTCTCTTCGGCACCGACGGCCCGTGGGGCGACGCCGCGCACGAGCTTGCCGTCCTTAAAGAACGTGTTTTCGCGGCGGGCGCCGACGAAACGGTCTATAAAAAAATAACGGGCGAAAACGCCCTCGCCCTTATAGGCGACAGGATAAAATAAAAAAGAAGCCTTGGGCGCCCTCACATAGGGAGAAGGCAGGTTTTGCGCGGCCCTTTTCCGCCCATACTGCGTCAA
>JAEEIO010000159.1 GCA_016281405.1 Clostridiales bacterium
GTTCGGACTTAAACCGCGAAGATCTCGTTATAAGGCTTACGCCCGACGTCGAGGCGGGAACGCTTAAGATCTCGGACAACGGCTGCGGTATGACGAAAGACGAGCTCGAAAACAATCTCGGCGTCATAGCGAAAAGCGGAACGCTTGAGTTCAAAAAAGATAATCCCGACGCCGACGTCAACGTCATCGGGCAGTTCGGCGTGGGCTTTTATTCGGCCTTTATGGTAGCTGACAAGGTGTCGGTCCTCACAAAGGCCTACGGCAGCGACGAGGCGTGGCTCTGGGAGTCGGAGGGCGTGGACGGCTACACCGTAGTCCCCGCCGAAAAGGCCTCTTACGGCACCGAGATAACCCTCAAAATGAAAGAGGATACCGAAGAGGAGGACTACTGCCGTTTCCTCGAGGAGTGGACGATAAAGCAGCTTGTCAAGAAGTATTCGGACTACGTTCCGCACCCGATAAAGATGGTCTGCAAAAAGACCAAATACGACGAGAAGGGCGAAAATCCGACTATCGAAACGACCGACGAGACGCTTAACAGCATGACGCCCGTCTGGAAGAAGAAAAAGGAGGACACCACCGACGAGGAGCTTTACGGCTTCTACAAGGACAAGTTCTTCGATTTCGAGGCGCCCGCCCACGTCATAAGGACGACCGCCGAAGGGCTCGTATCCTACGACGCGCTTTTATTCATACCGTCGCGCACGCCCTTCGATTACTACTCGAAGGATTACAAAAAAGGGATAACTCTTTACTCCGACGGCGTTATGATAATGGAAAACTGCGCCGAGCTCTTACCCGATTATTTCGGCTTCGTCAAGGGCGTCGTCGACTCCTCCGACCTCTCCCTCAACATATCGAGAGAGACGCTCCAGAAGGACGCGCAGTTAAAGACCGTTGCGGCGGGACTTAAAAAGAAGATCCGCTCGGAGCTTATGTCGATACTCGAAGACGACCGCGAAAAATACGAAAAGATCTTCAAAAACTTCGGGCTTTCTCTGAAATACGGCGTTTACGAGAATTACGGCGCCGAGAAAGACCAGCTTGCCGACCTTCTTCTCTTCGCGACGGCCGATAAGGAAAAGCCCGTCACGCTGAAAGAATACGTCGAGGCCATGCCCGAGGGGCAGAAATATATTTACTACGCCTGCGGCGAGTCGAAGGAACGCATTATTTCCCTGCCTCAGTCGGAGCTTGTCCGCTCCAAAGGCTACGACGTCCTCTGTCTGACCGACAGGGTGGACGAGTTCGCGATCAAGATGCTTCACAAGTATAACGAGAAGGAGTTCCGCTCGGTCTCCGACAAGGATACGGGCATCGAGGCCGAAAAGAAAGAGGAGGGCGAGAAATACAACGATCTGCTCGAAGCGGTCAAAAAGGCGCTCGGCGACAAGGTCAAGAAGGTCGTCGTGTCAGACAAGCTCGTAAAAAGCCCCGTCTGCCTCTCGAGCGACAACGAAATATCGATAGAGATGGAAAAGGTGCTCGCGGGAATGCCCGGCGCCGATAAGGACGCGCCCAAGGCCGAAAAGGTGCTCGAGCTCAACGCCGCGCATCCCCTTTTCGCGGCGCTCGAGAAGGCCAAGGACGACGAAAAGAGGCTTTCGAAGCTTGCCGCCGTCCTCTACGGCGAGGCCCTTATTTCGGAGGGTCTGACGCTCGACGATCCCGCCGCTTTCAACGACGCGATAACCGATCTTTTGACGGATTTATAAAAAAATAAAAAAAATACTTGCATTGACGCGAAAAGTGTGTTATTATATTACGGCTTTAGAAAACCAAGGTTTGAGGTGAACGAGAAATGAAAAGCGGAATACATCCCGATTACAAGCCCGCGGTCATCAAATGCGCCTGCGGCAACGTTATAGAGACCCATACCACCAAGGGCGATATAAACGTTGAAATCTGCTCCAAGTGCCACCCCTTCTACACCGGCAAGCAGAAGCTTGTCGACAGCGGCGGCCGCGTCGACAGATTCAACAAGCGTTTCGGCAAGACCGGAAAGTAATCACGCGACGAGTATACCGTCCCGTTTTTCAAAACGGGACGGTATTTCTGTAAGCAATCGCTTGCATTTTTTGTAAAACGGTGTTATAATATTCAGGATAATAAAAGAGGAGGTATTTTGAAATGGCATATAAAATAAGCGACGAATGCATCGCCTGCGGTTCCTGCGCGGCCGAATGCCCCGTTTCCGCTATCTCCGAAGGCGACGGCAAATACGTCATCGATCCGGAAGTCTGCATCGATTGCGGCACCTGCGAAAGCACCTGCCCCGTCGGCGCGCCCAAAGCGGAATAATCAAAGAACGAAGACCGAACAAACGCCCTGTGGAAACACAGGGTGTTTCGGTTTGAGGGATTATGAAAGACTTTGAGACTCTTTTGTCGGGCGAGATGGTCTGCACCGAAAAAGGCGTTTTCGGCATCGGTACCGATTCGCTTTTGCTCGCCGATTTCATAAATATCAAAAAAACAGACGCCGCGGCGGACATCGGCGCCGGATGCGGCGTCCTCGGCTTTTCGGTTTCGAAAAAGGCGAAAAGCTGTCTTTTTATAGACCGCGACCCCGCCGCGACGGCGCTTATAGAAAAGAGCATTTCGGAAAACGGGCTTTTTGGAAGATTTGAAACGCTTACGGCCGACGCCTCTGAGCTTCCGAAAGAGCTTTACGGACGTTTCGACGCCGTGTTATGCAATCCGCCCTACTATTTCGGGGACGGCAGGGAGCCGCTTGACGAAAAGCGGCTTGCGGCAAGGCACGGCGACCTCGGCGTCTTTATCGGGGCGGCGGCGAGGCTTCTTAAAAACGGCGGCAGATTCTTTGCGGTCTACCCCGCCGAAAAGCTGTTTTCCTTTTCGTCGCTTTGCGAGAAAAACGGGCTTTCCGTAAAACGTCTTCGTTTCGCGAGGAAAAACCGCGAAAGCGCGCCTTTTATATTTCTCGCCGAGGCGAGAAAGGGCGGAGGCGCGGGCGTTAAAATCGAAAGCGACGTCTTTACGGAGGGTTTGTAATGGAGTTTAACGGTCTTTACGTCGTGGCGACGCCTATCGGGAACATGAACGACCTTTCGCCCCGCGCCCTCGAGGTGCTCGCGGGGGTCTCGTTCGTCGCCGCCGAGGACACGAGGAACACGGGGACGATGCTCTCGAGGCTCGGCATAAAAAAAGAGCTTGTCAGCTATCACGCCCATAATATAGCCGCAAAATCCGATTACATAATCTCGCGGATAGAGGCGGGCGAGAGCGCCGCGCTGGTATCCGACGCGGGCACGCCCGCGATATCCGACCCGGGAGAGGAGCTTGTGAGGGAGTGTCATGAAAGAGGCGTCAGGGTGACGCCGGTCCCGGGCCCGTCGGCCGTTATCACGGCCATCTCGGCGTCGGGTATGCCGACGGGGAGGTTTACCTTCGAGGGCTTTTTGTCGACGGCGGTAAACTCGAGAAGAAAGCATTTGGAGTCGCTTAAAGACGAGAAACGGACGATGGTCTTTTACGAGGCGCCGCACCGCCTCAAAAAGACGCTTTCGGATATGTTCGAGGCCTTCGGCGACAGGAAAATAGTGCTCGCAAGAGAACTCACCAAGTTTTACGAAGAGATTATAACGACCACCTTCGCGGAGGCGTTAAAGCTGTATGATACGAAGGATCCGCTCGGCGAGTTTGTGATAATCGTCGACGGGAAAAAAGAAGAAAAACCCGCGCTCGACGAGGACGAGGCGAAACGTCTCTTCGAGGGATTTCTTAAAGAGGGTCTTTCGAAAAAGGACGCGGTCAAAAAGGTCGCGGAGGCGACGGGTCTTCCGAAAAACGGTCTTTACGACCTGCTTATAAAGTGAGATGCCATGAAAAAGTTTTTACGGGCGGCCGTTTTCGCTCTCGCGTCCCTTGCGACGGCGGTTTTCATACTCTCGTTTTCGATCGAAGCTCCGATAAGGGCGAGGAGCTTTTATTACGGCGGTATCGACCGCTACGGGCTGGTCGAAAAAAGCGGCGAAAGCCGTGAAAACATAGTCGCCGCCTACGACGAGTTGATGGACTTTCTGACGAAGGGCTCTCCCTTCGGGACGGGCGTTTTCACCTGCTCGGACGTGGCGAGGTCGCATTTCGAGGACTGCGCCGCGCTCTTTACCGTCGACCTCGCGGCTCTTATTATTTCGGCGGTTTTGCTTATCGGCTACGCGGTTTTACGGGTGACGGGAAAGGTCGGGGCGTTTAAGTTAAGCCCCGTGATAATCGGCGCGGCTTTGGCTCTTATACCGATAGTTTTCTTCGGGGTTTTTCTCCTTATTGACGAGACCGCCGCCTATCATTTTTTTCACTATCTTCTCTTCCCCGGAAAGCTTAACTGGCTTTTCGATTACGTCAACGACAGCGTAATATTCATACTGCCGACGCAGTATTTTATAGAGTGCGGCATAATGATCGGCGTCATTGACGCCGCGCTTTCGGCGGTATTTATCGCCGCGGGGACGGTTTTTACCGTCAAAATGAGAAAAAACGGCAAAAACGCTTGACAACCGCCGTTTTTTAATATATAATTTCAAGCACCCTTGCTCCCGAAAAGGGGGCCGAAGTCCAAAAGGAGGTAATAAAAATGGAAAAAGTCATTCGTTCCTACGAGCTCGTCTACATCATAGACGCCGCCCTTTCCGAAGAGGATACCGCGGCGCTCGTAAAGAAGTTCTCCGATCTTATAGCGGAGCACGGAACCGTCGAAAAGACGGAGGAATGGGGCAAGAGAAAGCTTGCCTACGAGATCAACAAGAAGTCCGAGGGCTACTACGTTTTCGTTGCTTTCAAGAGCAACCCCGAGTTCCCCCTCGAGCTTGACCGCGTTCTCGGCATCACCGACGGCATTCTCCGTTCGATGATCGTGAACCCCGAGGAATAAGGAGGTCTGAAAGATGCTTAATTTCAACAAAGCGATGATATCGGGCCGCATTACCCGCGATCCCGAGCTCAAGACCACCACGACCGGTCTTTCGGTCACCAGCTTTACCGTCGCCGTCAACCGCAGAGCCCGCTCGGGCGAGCAGAGCGTCGCCGACTTCATCGACGTAGTCGCTTGGAGAGGCACCGCCGAGTTCGTCTGCAAGTATTTCAAAAAGGGCAGCGGCATCTTCGTCGTCGGTCAGCTCCAGGTGAGAAACTGGACCGATAACAACAACGTCAATCGCAGAAACTATGAGATAATCGCCGACGAGGTCTACTTCGCCGAATCGAAGAGAGAAGCCGGCGAAAACGGCGGAGCCGAATTCATTAACACTCCCGCCGAGAAAAAGGAATCGGCCGCTCCGTCGGTCGACTTCCAGGAGCTCGTCGATGACGACGACAAGCTTCCCTTCTGAGAAACCGTCAACTGAAAGGAAATATTACAATGGCTGAAACGACCAACACCGCGGCGGTCGCCGAGAGACCGTCCTTCAAAAACAAGAAAAAGAAAAAGGTTTGCGCCTTCTGCGCCGATAAAAATCTCGTTATCGACTACAAGGACGCCGCCAAGCTCCGCAGGTTCACCTCGGAACGCGCCAAGATCCTGCCCCGCAGAATGACCGGCACCTGCGCCATGCATCAGAGGAAGATAACCACCGCTATCAAGAGAGCAAGATATATCGCTCTGCTTCCCTACACTTCCGACTGATAAAGAGTTAAAAACCCCTTTATGCGAATTCGCGTGAAGGGGTTTTGTTTTTTGCGGGTGTTGCGGGGCCTCCGAAAACGGCGGATAAGGCAAGCGCTCCGCGCTTGCGGATTGCGGGCTACGCCCGCTTAGATTTGCACCTTCGGCGCTGTGGAAGATTTCAGATCAGAAGATTTAAGATCCAAGATTTATCCACATCGCGGGACGGACCGCGCCACTACCGCCGCCGAGCTCGGCGACACCATAACCGAGATTAACGACGGAGCCGTCATAGTAGACACTTGCAGCGTAGCTAGAATAGTTGCCGGGCGACCGCAGCCACCACCAGCAGGTGACTTTGCCACCTGTTTTATAGCTGTCGCTTGTCCATGCTCCTTGAGCTATTGCATAATCGGTCGGAGCGCATTTTCTCGCATCATCTGATTTGAAATATTTGTTTGCTTCGGTGATACTAAGGAGGAACACTTTGTCAGTTGTGTTGTTGCCGGGTGAAATGCTATTTGAAGGATTCTTGTCTGCGGTGACGGTAGAACTGGTTATCATTTTCTGATAATCTGCGTCAAAAGCTGCGTCATAAAATGTTCCGTTCAGCCATGTTCTTAATGTGCATTTTTCCCATGTCGTATTATAATAAGTACTGTTGTACTTTTGACAATCAAGCGCATATTGACTAATGATGAGGGCTTTGTTTCCTTCAACAGCAAGTACCTTCCACTCAATTTCTTCTTTGCCATTTGAGGTATTGTTGTCTTGCTCGTAAAAGCCAAATTTAATAGTGGATCCCGCCTTGACATTTGCCAAACCAGCCTTTTGCTTCA
>JAEEIO010000160.1 GCA_016281405.1 Clostridiales bacterium
AATGATGAGCCTCCCTTCGGTCGCCATGATGATTTGCGGTTTCACCGCAAAATGATGAAATGAGTTCCGCTTCATGCGCCGAAGGCGCTCATCATTCGGCGAAGCCGTTCATCATGCGCGAAAGCGCTCATCATGTGCCGCACAAGCGGAACTCATCATCGGTTATTCGGCGGTCACGCTGAGATTTTTGAAGGACATTTCATGGGTGAAGTTGCCCGAGACCTCGGTGGAAATATAGAAGTTCTGAAGGGCGAGGTCGTCGGCCGTCGTATTCTCGAAGACCTTATGCTTTTTCGCGGCCTCGAGCGCTTCGGCGACGACGGCTTTCAGTTCGACGGTTATCTTATGCCAGTTGCCGTCGTGCATTGAGGAGTCGAGGTAGGCCTTCATATTGGGGCAGTAGATGACGGTGTCGGTGGCGCCCTCGAATCCGCTGTCGACCATAGAGGTCCTGGGAGGGATTCCGAAGCGGTCGTCGAAGACTCTGACGCCGAGCCAGATAAAGCTGCCGCAGTCATCCGACTGTTCGTTGACGTTTCTCAAAATGAAATAGATATTGGTCTGGGCGCACATAATGTTACGGTTATACTCCTCTGGCGTCATGTGGTTTATAAGCCGGTCGTTTCTCGCCTCGAAGGAGAGGGTCAAGGCGTTATAATCGGTCATTTTAATGTCGTTATCGAAACGCTGTTCGAACATGAGGTGGACCCACGGGTCGGAGGTTTTGGTGCGGACGGTCTCGTATTCGTTGTCGCAGTAGAGCGCGAAGTTAAGGACCGAGGCGCCGTTTTCGTCTTTATAAACGCGGACCTTTTTGCCCTCGTTTTCGTAGACGACTTCCGTGTCGCTCGATGAGACGAGGGAGTCTCTTTTCATTATGAATCGGCTGTTGTTCTGGTGCATGAACCAGACGCGCTCGCCGTCGGTGGAAAAGGTCCGCAAAAAGCCTATGGACGAGCCTTTGTTGAAGAGCATGAAGCCGTTTTTGAAATCGCAGTCTTTTAACAGATTGTTCATTTTATTACCTCCGTTGCATGATGAAAGTATTAAAGCGAGGGCGGTTATTACCGTTACGAGCAGGGCTCTTTTTTTCATATCAGTCGAGCTCCGAAACGTTTACGACGCGCGATTCCCTTCTCGCCTTCTCGGCCGCGAAGACGACCTTGTGGCTGGCGAGGCTTTCGTCGATATCGGTGAGGATTATAGAGGGGTCGTTTTTACGGATGGCCTCGAAAAAGTTCTGAATTACGAGGAAGTCGCCGCCGCCGTGGCCGATGGCGCCCGCGGGCGGGATAACGGCGGTTTCGGCGGTGCGGTGGTCGAATTCGTTTATGACGACGGTGTTGGTGGCGAGGTTGCATTCGAGGCAGCCTTTGGTGCCGTTTACGCGCATTATGCGGTTGCCGTAGTGGAAGGCGGTGAGGGTGAGGGTCGCGGTCTCGCCTCCCTCGAACTCCATGGCGACGACCTGATGGTCGCAGACGTCGTTATCGCAGTGCCAGATGCAGCGTCCGTAGGGGCCCGTTCTGAGTTCTTCGAGTATAGAGGCCTCGTCGCTCTTGGGTAAGACTATGCTCCAGCCGTCGCGAAGATAGACTTTTAAGCAGTTATACTGGCATTCGTTTATGTGAGGACAGCCGTCCATGCAGCGCATGGGGGCGTCCTTAGGTGCGAATTCGGGTTTGAAATAGGAGAGATTTCCGAAGGAGGAGGCTTTTACGCATTTCTTGCCGAGCAGGTAGCCTATGAGGTCGACGTCGTGGCAGCATTTGGTCATGAGTATAAAGGACGATTTGCTCTCGACGGCCCAGTTGCCTCTTATGTAGGAGGAGGAGAAATGTATATCGCCTATTCCCTCTATCTGGTCGATATTCATAACGCGGCCGATTCTGCCGCTGTCGATGACGCGTTTTACATAGGAGTAGAAATTGTTATGGCGAAGCGAGTGGCAGACGCTTGCGAGGACGCCCGTTTCGCGTCTGACCTTTGCTATCTCGCGGCATTCGTCAAGCGAGACCGACATGGGTTTTTCAAGGAGGATGTTATAGCCCGCTTTCATGAGGGGGACGGCCTGGTGGATATGGTCTTTATCCATCGTCATGACGAAGGCGGCGTCGGCGATTTTGCCGAGCTTCAAAAAGTCGTCGAGATTATCGAAGATCATATTGTCGGGAAGGCCCGTGAGCTCCTTGGCAAGGTCTCTTCTCACCTGACGGGGTTCGACTACGGCGACGACTTTGGCAAGGAGCGTCGGAGTCCCCTTGACTATTTCGTTAAAAAGTTTGCCTCGGTTTCCGAAGCCTATGATTGCTACTTTGAGTTCGCGCATTTCGTTCATTATAGTTTCTCCTAATTATTATTTTATTTTTTTTCAAGCGGCGCGGGGTGTCCGCAGTCGGTGCAGTCGGTAGAATAGTCGGCCGACGGGTTATAGGCCCAGCGGACGGCGTTGCCGATTATTTTTATGATCTCGGGTATCTTATAGGTGGGGTTGGTTTCGTGACCGGGCTGAAAATAGAATATTCTGCCCGCTTCGCGAAGGAAGCAGCAGCCCGAGCGGAAGACCTCGCCTCCCGCGAACCAGCCTATGAAAACGAGGCGGTTGGGCTCGGGGATGCCGAAGGGCTCGCCGTACATCTCCTCGGCGGGGATCTCAATATAAGCGGGGACGCCTTTGGCTATCGGGTGGCCGGGGGCGACGGTCCAGAGGCGTTCTCTGTCGGCATCGCGCCAGTTGAGTCTGCCCGAGGTGCCCATAAGCTTTAAGAAGGGCTTTGAAAGGTGAGAGGAGTGAAGAGCTATGAAGCCCATGCCCTTTCGGACGCGGTCGGCTATCTTTTCGGCAAGGGCGTCCGGCACGTCGCCGTGATGGGCGTGGCCCCACCAGATAAGGACGTCGGTGTCTTCCAGGACGCTTTGCGGAAGGCCGCATTCGGGGTCGTCCATCGCTACGGCGCGGATCACGAAATCGTCGTTTTCTTTGGAAAGCGCTTTTTTAAGCTCGTTATGGATGCCCTCGGGGTATATGGCGGCGACCTCGGGCATTTCTTTCTCGTGGCGGTATTCGTTCCAGATAGTCACTCTAATCATTATAAATCCTCCTTATTTGAGCGTTCTTTTTGCGAACATAGCGGCGCCGATTATCCCGGCGTCGTTTCCGAGCGTCGCGCGGGCGATATGGGGTACTTCTATGATGCCGGCCCCGAAGCTGTTTTCGGCGACGTATTTTTTAATGGGGCCTATGAGCCGCTCGCCCTCGTTTGAGATGCCGCCGCCGATAAGAATTATCTGCGGGCGGAATACGTTTGTGAGGTCTATAAGACCTTCGGAGACGTAGCTTATATATTCGTCGGTGACGGCTTTGGCGACCGGACAGCCCTGTTCGGCGGCGTTGAAAACCGTCTTGCCGTTTACCGTTTCGGCCTCGGCGACCATTTTTGCAAGCAGAGAATCGGGGTGAGCCGCCGCTTCCTCCATCGTCCGCTTTATAAGAGCGCTGGCGGAGGCGTAGGTCTCCCAGCAGCCGCGCCTGCCGCAGGAGCAGAGGTTGCCGCCGTGGTTGACGACGATGTGTCCGAGTTCGACGCCTCTTGAGCGGCCGCCCTCGTAAAGCTCGCCGTTAATGACTATTCCGCCGCCGACGCCCGTGCCGAGCGTTATCATAACTACGTCGGAATAACCTTTGGCCGCTCCCGCCACAACTTCGCCGAGCGCGGCGCAGTTGGCGTCGTTGGAGACGGCGACGGGGCGGTTGATGCGCTTCTGTATCTCGCCCGCGAGGCAGACGTTTATCATGTCCTTAAAGTTGAAGGCGGCTATGACGGTGCCCGTCTCGGAGTCGATGACGCCGGGGCTTCCGATACCTATGGAAGCGACGTTGCTAATACTTATTCCGTATTCGGCAACGGCGCTTTCGATACATTTTATAATATTTGAAATTACCGTCTCGACGCCTTTGTCGGCCTCGGTCTTGACGGTGTATTTGTAGAGCAGTTTGCCGTAAACGCTCACTATGCCGACGGCTATCTTGGTGCCGCCGAGATCAACTCCGATGTAATACATAACATCCTCCGTTCGATTTCCTTTTTATTTATGTTAACATCATTGATTTCTTTTGTCAATACATTATAAAAATATATTTTTATAAGCTTTTTTGTGTTGACACCGCGGCTGTTTTATATTATTATTATATTATAATATTTTTTTCGGAGGCTTATTATGGAACTCGGATTTCTGACCGTTCCCTTCAAGGAGACACCACTCAAAGAGGTGCTTCCCTATCTCAAATCTTTGGGAATAACCGCGCTCGAGCTCGGCGCGGGCGGATACCCCGGGACGGGGCATATCGATCCCGCCAAGCTTTTGGAAAGCGAAGGCGAGAGAAAGGCGCTTTTGGCCATGCTTTCGGAATACGGAATGAGTATTAGCGCCCTTGCCTGCCACGGCAATCCCGTGTCGCCCGACAAGGCGTTTGCCAAAGAGTCGGACGAGACTCTTAAAAATACCATACTTCTTGCCGAGAAGCTTAGCGTCAAGACCGTTATAACCTTCTCGGGCTGTCCCGCCGGCGCGCCCGGCGACAAGACGCCGTGCTGGGTGACCTGTCCGTGGCCCGACGAATACGCCGAGGCGCTCAAATACCAGTGGAACGAGGTGCTTATTCCCTACTGGAAGAGCATGAACGCCTTCGCGGCGGCGCACGGCGTGAGGGTCGCGCTTGAGATGCACCCCGGCTTCTGCGTTTACAACACCGAGACGATGCTTAAGCTCCGCGAGGCGGCGGGCGAAAACATAGGCGCGAACGTCGACCCGTCTCATCTTGTATGGCAGGGCATCGACGTGCCGCTCGCGATAAGGACTCTGGGTCCCGCGGTCTTCCATTTCCACGCCAAGGATACCAAGATCGACGTCCACAACACCGCTGTAAACGGCGTGCTCGACACCAAGCATTACGGAAACGAGATCGCGAGATCCTGGGTCTTCCGTTCCTGCGGCTACGGCATGACAAGAGAGAAATGGACCGAGATCTTCTCGGCTCTGAAGCTTATCGGTTACGACGGCGCGATCTCCATCGAGCACGAAGACAGCGTTATGGAGACCAAGGAAGGCCTTGAAAAAGCCGTTAAGTTCCTTTCTGACCTTATCATATACAAAGAGAAGCCCAACTCCATGTGGTGGGCCTGACAGGCGGGTTTCAATATTGTAAAGTAATTTTGCTTTATATATTATAGAGGTGTTTTTTGTGCATACTTTAGGCATTATCGGATTCGGCGGCGTCGCGAGGTGGCATTACGGCAATCTGAAGCCGCTTGCCGACATCATTAAGGTAAAAGGCGTTTACGATATTAACCCCGAAAAGGGCAAATACGCCGAGACCTTAGGGCTTGTAAACTACCCTTCTGCAGACGCGCTGTTTGCCGACGGGGAAATAGACATAGTTCTCGTAAGCACGCCCAATAATTTCCATAAGGAATACGTTATCCGCTCGGTAGAAGCCGGAAAGAACGTCATATGCGAAAAGCCCGTCGCCCTTTCGGTCGAAGATTTCGACGAAATGCGGGCGGCGGCAGATAAAGCGGGAAAGATATTCACCGTCCACCAGAACAGGCGGTGGGACCATGATTTCCGCATTATCAAAAAGATCTACGACGAGAATATGATAGGCAAACCCTATTATATCGAGAGCCGCGTGCAGGGAGCCAACGGCATCCCGGGAGACTGGCGTTTCCGTAAGTTTGCGGGCGGCGGTATGGTTTACGACTGGGGCGTTCATCTGCTCGACCAGATGATGTGGATGGTAAAATCGCCCGTAAAGAGCGTTTACGCCGACCTTTTCAACGTGAGGTCGCCCGAGGTCGACGACAATTTCAAGGCCATCCTCAAGTTCGAAGACGGCACCGAAGGGTTCGTGGAGGTCGACACCAACTGCTTTATTCCCCTGCCCCGCTGGCACATGTCGGGCGAGCGCGGGACGGCGGTCATCAAAAGCTTCGACTGCGACGGCGAGATAGTAAAGGCAAATCTTATCAAAATGGAATACGAGCCGTCAATCATCTACACGGGGTCGGGCCCCACCAAAACGATGTCGCCGAGACCCAAGGAGACTATTGAGACAATCCCGCTCCCGACCGACGTCGACAGCGATATTCACAACCTTTTCCGTAATTTCCTCGACGTCATTGACGGCAAGGCGGAAAGGATAATAAAGCTCGACGAGGTCAGGCGGGTGCTTGAGGTCATAGAAGCGATATTCGAGTCGGCGGAAAAAGGCAAGGCGGTTTCCCTTAAATAATGTTTTTTGCGGTCTCCCTTATGGGAGACCGCAATTTTTCTTTTTCGGGGCAAATTTCGTATTGACAAAAGGCGTAAAATAAAATACTATATAATATATAGTTTATTATTTAGCGAGGCCGAAAATGAGTTTTTTTAAGAAAGCGTCAATAATATTCTTAACGCTGCTCCTTTGCGCCGTTATGACCCTGTCGGCGGCGGCCGCAAACTCCAAAGCCGCGGTCGACATTACGGACATGACCGTGGCGGAGCTTCAGAAAGCCGTCGACGACGGCATTATCGACTATTACACCATAACCAAGCTTTATCTCGACAGAATTACGGCCTACGGCGCGCAGTTCGGGTCCGAAAGCGGCGCTGTCATAACCATAAGTCAGACGGCGCTCGAAGAGGCTAAAGCCAAAGACGAGGAGCACAAGACGCTCGAAAGTCACAGCGATGTCTTCGGTATTCCGATAGTCGTTAAAGACAATATCGACGTCAAGGGGATGCCGACGACGGCCGCGTCAAAAGAGATGAGAGATAACTACCCCAACGACGACGCGCCCGTTATAAAGACGCTTAAGGAGCAGGGCGCGATAGTTATAGCAAAGGCCAACATGAGTTATTTCGCGATATGCGCTTACGAGTCGACCGGCTCTTACGGAAGCGTCGTGAACGCCTACGACTTATCGGCGTCTGCCTACGGCTCGTCAAGCGGGTCGTGCGTTTGCGTCGCGGCAAAGCTCGCGCCTTTGGCGCTTGGCACCGACACCAACGCCTCGCTTCGTAATCCCGCCTCGGCAAACGGCGTCGTGGCGATAAGGCCGACCTACGGCATGCTCTCGCTTGACGGCGTTATTCCCTACGACTATTACAGAGATACCGTTGGCCCCATAGCCGCGAACGTCTACGACTGCGCCACGCTTTTGGGGGCGCTTACGGGCGACAGCGGGAAATACACGGGCGGTCTTTCGGGGACGAGTCTTGCGGGCATGAAGATTGGTATTCCGAGAGAGCTCGTTTACTCGGTCGAAAGCAAGAAGGCGACCATACCGATATTGAAATACCAGAACGACACGACGGTCGCGCTTATGAATCAGGTCGCCTCGGTCTTCGAGGCGCAGGGGGCGACGGTCGAGTGGCTCGACGGACTTGTCGACGACGATATAAACTATCTCGTTCAGATAAGCTTTTCAAACTGGACCTTCGAGCCGTGGTTCAACGAGTATATCAAGGGGACGACCGGAAAGATAAGAAAGTTTTCGCAGCTTGCCGCAAAGTCGAGTCAGCTCGACGACTACACCCTCGGGAAGACGCTCGACCAGTGCAAAGACAGGCTCGATAAAAATATGGCAAACGCCCAGAGGGTGAAAGACCGCATAGACTCCTATTTCGCGAAATACGGCCTTGACGCCATAGTATATCCGACCATGCAGACGACGGTGCAGAAGTCGAAGTCTGTGCTTTCGAGCTATTATTCAAACGCCTTTCTGCTGGCGCCGACCTGCCGTTACCCCGCCCTCTCGATGCCGATGGGCACCGACGAGAACGGACTTCCGATGGGCTTCGACATCATGTGTCAGGCCGACGGCGAGCAGACGATCTTCAAGATAGCCTACGCCTACGAGCAGGTGGCGACGAAGATACCCGCGACGACGCTTGCGCCCGCGCTTTACACCGTGCCTCAGAACGTCGAGATCCTCAAGAAGCTCTATTTTGAAGAGCTTCCCGAGCGAACCGAGGAGCGCTCCGACAGCGTCTACGGCAAGGTCACCGAGGCGCACGACGATATTGCCAAGTTTTTCAAGGAATACGACAGCTGCGCCGACCCCGACAAGGAGTCGTTGACTCTTATTGACAATTACAAGGGCGCGGTGCTCGAATACAGACAGTATCAGGATAATTTGAGACGTCAGCACAGTATAATGGTGTTCATTATCGTCTTCGTCGCGATCATCGTGCTTCTGACGGTGGGTTACGTTTTCTTTACCGCGGCGAGAAGGAAAAACCGCAAGGCGAAGGCGAGAATGAATAATACCAGAAGATACAGAAGATAACGGTGTAAAGATATGGCTTACGAATATATTGAACGGTTCAAGGGACTGGGCTTCGGGCTGTTCGTCCATTTCGGGCTTTACAGCGTCGTCGGAAAGGGCGAGTGGCACCGCGTCACCCTTTCGGAAGACGGGAAAAAGGAATACGAAAAGCTGACGGAGCGGTTTGACGTCAAAAAAGACTGGGCGACTGAACTTGTTAAGACCGCGAAGGACGCGGGATGCAGGTATATTACCATTACCGCGAGGCATCACGACGGCTTTTCGCTTTATGACGCGGGAAGACTCTCGGATTTCGACGCGCCGCATTCGGCGGCGGAACGCGACCTTATAAAAGAGTTTGTCGAAGCCTGCCGCGAGGGAGGCGTCGTTCCCTTCTTTTATCACACGCTTTTGGATTGGCATGATCCAAGATATAAGAGCGATTTCAAGGCTTATACCGATTATCTGATAAAGAGCGTCGAACTGCTTTGCCGTAATTACGGCGAGATAGGCGGTCTTTGGTTTGACGGTATGTGGGATAAGCCCGACGCCGACTGGCGTGAAGACGAGCTTTACGGGACGATAAGAAAGTATCAGCCAGAGGCGATGATCATAAACAACACCGGGCTTTCAAAGCTCGGCGAATTGGGACACAAGGAAATCGACAGCGTGACGTTCGAGCGCGGCGCTCCAAGGAAGGTATTAAACGGAGACAAGCCCGTGGCGGGCGAGATGTGCCAGGTGCTTAACGACCACTGGGGCTATGCGGAAGACGACCTCAATTACAAATCGTTAAAGTCGCTTATTTGCGACCTCGTCGACTGCCGCATAAACGACTGCAATTTTCTTCTGAACACGGGACTCACGGGCGACGGCGGGGTGCAGGCTTTAGACCGTGAGATACTCAAAAAAATCGGCCGCTTTATTGAAGTCAACAAAGGGTTTATTTACGGCGCGAGGCCGTGCGATATTAAGGCAGAAGGCGCGGACGTGCTGTTTGACGGCGTCCACTATTACGCCGTTATAAAAGACGTTCAGATGAGCCTTGACACGAACGTGTCGTTAAAGAGCGGCCGCAGGGTCGTAAAGATTGACGCCGACGTCAAAAACGCCGTCTGGCTCGATTGCGGCAAAGAGGCCGCAAGGGACGGCGACGGCTTTACGGTCGAGCCGTTCGAATACGGCGTGAGTTATATCGCGCGCGTTTTGCAATTTGATATAGGAGCGTAATAATATGAAAGAAACCGAGAGCAAATATCAGTGTATTCCCTTCTGGTCCTGGAACGGCGAGCTTGACGAGGAAAAGCTGTGTAGGCAGATCGAGTGGATGAAGTCTAAAGGCGTGGGCGGCTTTTTTATGCACGCCCGCGGCGGACTTAAGACAGAGTATCTCGGCGAAAAATGGTTTTCGTGCGTGAGCGCCTGCGTCGAAAAGGCGAACGAGCTCGGCATGCAGGCCTACGCCTACGACGAAAACGGCTGGCCGAGCGGTTTTGCGGGCGGCAAGCTGCTTGAAGATATTGAAAATCACGATATGTATATCGAATATTACGTCGGCCCGTTTGACGAAAAGGCCGACCTTTCATACGATATTTCGGGGGACAGGCTTATCCGCGCCGAAGGCGGCGAAAACTGCCTTAACCTTTATTTGAAGCATTCTTCGTCGACGGCGGACATTTTAAATCCCGAGGTCGTCGAAAAGTTTATGGCGCTGACCCACGACGAGTATAAAAAGCGGGACAGGGGCGGTCTCGTCGGCTTTTTCACCGACGAGCCGCAGTATTACCGCTGGGGGACGTCGTATACCCGCGTTCTTCCGGACTATTTCAAAAAGAAATACGGCGAGGACTTATTCGACGGGTTGGGGCTTTTGTTCGTTGAGAAAGAGGGATACAGAGAGTTCCGATACAGGTATTGGAAGAGCATGCAGGAGCTCATGCTCGAAAGCTTCGCGAAAAAGGTCTACGACCGCTGCGAGAAATACGGCTACAAGTTTACGGGACATTACGTCCAGGAAAACGGCATAGGCGAACAGATAATGTGCTGCGGCGGCGTTATGCCCTTCTACGAATACGAGCATATACCGGGGATCGACTGGCTCGGCAGGGGCATTGAGACCGAGCTTGCGCCGAAGCAGCTCGGGTCGGCGGCCGCGCAGCTCGGAAAAAGACAGACTTTGACCGAGACCTTCGCCTGCGTGGGCTGGGACGCCACGCCGAGAGAGCTCAAGCATATCGCAGAGTTTCAATACGTCCACGGCCTTAATCTTATGTGTCAGCACCTTCTTCCCTACGCCGAGGACGGTCAGCGAAAGAGGGATTACCCCGAGCATTTCTCTTACGTCAATCCGTGGATAAACAAGGGCTTTAAGACGTTTAACGGATATTTTTCCGTTCTTGGAAAAACGCTTTCGCAGAGCACGGAAGTCGTCGACGTCGCGGTGCTTCACCCCTTAAGAAGCGCATATTTCGATTACAGGCGTATGGAAACGATGCCTGACGGAAAGCAGCGCGAATTCAGAGGCTTTAACGTCTCGGACATAAACGACTCTTTCCAGAAGTTTGTGGAAGACCTCGGGAAAAAGCAGATACCGCACCATTACGTTGACGAGACTATTCTCGCGCGGCACGGTCACGTCGAGGGAGACGTTTTGGTCTGCGGAAAATGCCGTTATAAATACCTGATAATTCCTAAAATATACACGATGGACGCCTCGACCGAAAAGCTTATAAGGGAATACGTCGAAAACGGCGGCAAGGTATTGCTTACGGACGAAAAGCCTTCGTATCTCGAGGGGAAGCCGTTTGATTACGGCTATCTGAAATCGAATATTACTCTTGATGAGATAAAGGCGGCGCTTCCGGTGACGGGCGAGGAAAACGCGAATATCCGCTTTACCTATCGCGTCGGCGACGACGGCAAAGAGTTCGTTTACGCCGTAAATCTCGGCGGCAAGACGAGCTGGAAGGTCATAACCGACAGAGCGAAGTCGTTTTCGGGATATGATATTCTGAAGGACGAATACTTCCCCGTAGGGAAAGAGATCGAGTTTTCGGAGTATCAGTCTTACCTTCTTTATTTTGACGATAAAGACTACGAAACCGTAAAAAAGGAAAAGACGTATATAGGCTTGCCCGAGAGGTTTTCGGTTTCGGAGAAGGTCGATAATTATTTAACTCTCGACCTTGTGAGCTATTCGTTTGACGGAGTGAATTACGGGAAGGCCGTCCACCACATGTGCGCCCTCGACGGACTGCTCCGGGCAAGATACCGCGGGAAGCTTTATCTGAAATACGCCTTCGACGTAAAGTCGGCGCCGAAGCGCTGTAAGCTCCTTATCGAAGACACCAATCTACAGAGCGTTTTCGTTAACGGCAAGAAGGCGAAGGTCTCCGGGCGCTCGGAGGTCGAAGAAAAGCTTTTATACTGCGACGTCGCGGAGTTTATAAAACGCGGCAAGAACGAAATAGTGGCCGTTATAGACTATTATCAGGGCGATAACGTCTACGACGTGCTTTTCGGCGACGGAACCGAGAGTTTAAGAAACTGTCTGGCATACGATACCACTATCGAGCCCGTTTATCTGAAGGGCGATTTCGGCGTATACGGCAAGTTCGAGGACGGCAAGACGGAAGGCGCGCTTTTGGGTGAAGAGTTCTATATTGACGAACAGAAGAAAGAGGTCTCTTCTCTTATCAAGGACGGCTTCCCCTTCTTCAGAGGAGACATTACGTTAAAGGGCAAGGTATATGCCGACAGTGAGAACGCCTCGCTGTTTGTCGGAAAGCGCTTTCAGATGATGAAAGTCAAGGTAAACGGCAAAGAGGCGGGCGAGATGCTCTTTTCAAAAGAACTCGACCTTTCGGGGCTTTTAAGAAAGGGCGAAAACGAAATTGAAATAACCCTGACGGTCGGAAACAGAAATCTCTTGGGTCCCTTCCACGCGCCTGACGAGGAGCCCCGCTGGATCGGTCCCTTCACGTTCGAGCGGTTCGGGAGCTGGAAAGACGGAAAGAGCGATATGTATAGAGAGTCCTACGCCTTTATGAAAACGGTTATATAAATTAAAAATCCTCCGCGTAAGCGGAGGATTTAATTTTATTTATTTGGTTTTTTCGAGTTTGGTCTGCCCGCGCATATAGGGGACGAGTGCGGGGGGAATGGTCACGCTGCCGTCCTGCTGAAGATGATTTTCGAGGAAGGCGATAAGCATTCTCGGCGGGGCGACGACGGTGTTGTTTAAGGTGTGGGCGAAGTATTTGCCGTTTTCGCCCGCGACTCTTATCTTTAAGCGGCGGGCCTGGGCGTCGCCGAGGTTGGAGCAGCTTCCGACCTCGAAATATTTCTTCTGACGCGGCGACCACGCCTCGACGTCAAGCGATTTTACCTTGAGGTCGGCGAGGTCTCCCGAGCAGCACTCGAGGGTGCGGACGGGTATCTCGAGGCTTCTGAAAAAGTCGACGGTGTTCTGCCAGAGTTTATTGAACCACATGGGCGACTCTTCGGGGCGGCAGACGACTATCATTTCCTGCTTTTCAAACTGGTGGATGCGGTAGACGCCGCGCTCCTCTATGCCGTGCGCGCCCTTTTCCTTGCGGAAGCAGGGAGAGTAGCTCGTTAAGGTGTAGGGGAGTTTTTCCTCGGGGATGATGGTGTCTATAAAGCGGCCTATCATCGAGTGCTCGCTGGTGCCTATAAGATAAAGGTCTTCGCCCTCTATCTTATACATCATGGCGTCCATCTCGGCAAAGCTCATAACGCCCGTGACGACGTCGCTTCTTATCATGAAAGGCGGCACGCAATAGGTGAAGCCGCGGTCTATCATAAAGTTTCTCGCGTAGGTGAGGATGGCCGAGTGAAGCTCGGCGATCGGGCCCGTGAGATAATAGAAGCCGTTGCCCGCGACCTTTCTCGCGCTGTCTAAGTCTATGCCCGAGAGGCTTTCCATGATCTCGGTGTGATAGGGTATTTCGAACGGAGGCACGACGGGCTCGCCGAAGCGCTCTATTTCGACGTTTTCGCTGTCGTCCTTGCCTATCGGGACGGAGGGGTCGATAATGTTGGGTATGACCATCATTATCTTCTTTATTTTTTCGTCGAGCTCGGCTTCCTTCTGCTCGAGGAAAATAAGGCGTTCGGACTGCTCGGTCACGTGTTTCTTTATCTTTTCGGCCTCTTCCTTCTCGCCCTTCGCCATAAGCGCGCCTATCTGCTTGCTTATGCGGTTGCGGTCTGCGCGCAGCGCGTCGGCTTCCATGATAGTTTTTCTGTTCTCGGCGTCGAAGGCTATGACCTCGTCGACAAGCGGCAGTTTGCTATCCTGAAACTTGTTTTTAATATTCTGTTTGACTATATCGGGGTTTTCTCTTAAAAACTTGATGTCGATCATTTGCCGTCAGACCTTTCAACCCATGAGCTTATTGAGGAGGATGTCGAGGTCGTCGTCGGCGGGAACGGGCTCGGCGGGCTTTTCGGGCTCCGTCTCGGCGGGCTTTTCGGGCTCGGCGACGGTCTCTTCGGATTTAGGCTCTTCAATGGGCTTGCGGGGCTTCGGGACGTCGTCGAAACCGGAGGCAATGACGGTTATCTTCATTTCGTCCTGCATGCTGTCGTCAAGCGAGGTGCCCCAGAAGATGTTGCCGTTTTCGTTGACGGCCTCGAATATCATATTGGAGGCGCGGTAGATCTCGTCGAGGGTTATGTCGGACGACGAGGTGATGTTGACTATGATGCCCTTGGCGCCGTCGATGGAGGTCTCGAGAAGCTGAGACGAGATGGCCGCCTGAGCCGCCTGCTCGGCCTTATCCTTGCCCTGGCCGTAGCCGATGCCGATGTGGGTCTTGCCCGCGTCCTTCATGACCGACTTGATGTCGGCGAAGTCGAGGTTGACGAGACCGGGAACGGTGATGAGGTCGGATATGCCCTGTATGCCCTGCTTTAAGACTATGTCGGCGGTTTTGAAGGCTTCACGGAGTTCTATCTTGCCGTCGAGAATGCTGATAAGACGGTCGTTGGGGATGACGACGAGGGAGTCGACGTTTTCAAGAAGATTGGCGGTGCCGGCTTCGGCCTGCTGCATCCTCTTTCTGCCCTCGAAGGAGAACGGTTTGGTGACGACGCCTATCGTGAGGATGTCGAGTTCTCTCGCGACGGCGGCGATGATGGGAGCGGCGCCTGTGCCCGTGCCGCCGCCCATACCGGCGGTGATGAAGACCATGTCGGCGCCTTTCAAAGCGTCGGCGATGAGTTCGCGGCTCTCTTCGGCGGCGAGACGGCCGATCTCGGGATTGGCGCCAGCGCCGAGTCCTCTCGAGACCTTCTCGCCGATCTGTATCTTATGGTTGGCGTTGGTCATGTAGAGATCCTGCAGGTCGGTGTTTATAGCTATAAACTCGACTCCCTGCACGTTCTCGTCGACCATACGGTTAATGGCGTTTTTGCCGGCTCCGCCGACACCGACTACTTTGATTCTGACGACCTTATTTATTTCTTCAGCTATCCTAAAAGCCATTTTCGTTACTCCTTATATTTTATCTATTATATTTTATAACATATTGCGCTATTTTTCAAGATGTTTATGCAAAAAAATTAGGCGATTATTCGCCTAATTTTAATTCGATCCATTCGTCGTCGGTCAAGGGTTTGTAAATCGCGGCGCTGACGCTGTCGTCACGGAAAAAAATCTCGGCTTTGCCCTCCTCGCCCTTGTGGTCCTCGATACATATAAGGGCGGCCGCGATTTTCCTCTGCAGGTTCTCGGTGTTGCCGAGATTTATCATGACGCGGGCGAGATAGTCGAAGGTTATGTTATATCTTTTGGATATGTTTATTTCGCTTACGGAATCGTAGACGCCGCCGTCCTCGATGGCCTTTACGACCGTTCTGTAAATGCGGAGCGAGGTTTCGTCGCGGAATACCGGGACGAGTCCCGGCGTGGCGGAGGTCACGCCCGAGCCTAAAAGTTCGGGGAGGTTTGCCCTCTCACGGCGGACGTCAAGCGCCTTGCCGTCTTTCGAGAGTATCGCCCATCCGTCCTCGGCGCGGACGGTGACGTATTCGCGCTCCTCGGTCAGCACTATGTCTATTTTATCGGGGAAATGTCGTTCGACGGAGGCCGAGGCAACGTAGGGGAATGCGTCCTTTACGGCCTGCTCGGCCTTGTTTTTGTCTATCAAAAAGATATTGTCGCCTTTTTTAAGGCCGCTCGCCTCTATGACGGCTTCGGCGTCGTAACGGCATTCGCCCGATACGCTTATGTTTCCTATTCTGAAAAATATGGCGGCGAGGACTATGAAGGCGACGGCGATGACGAGGAAAAGAAGGAGGCCCTTTAGCCCTCTTCTTTTCTTTCTTGTGAAAGAGCTTTTCTTCTTTTTCGCCGTTGTTTTCAACTTTTTTCTCCGATTTTCAGTATCTCTTGACGTCGGCTCCGAGGGCCGACAGGTTTTCTTCTATTTTTTCATAGCCGCGGTCGATATGTCCTACGTTATCTATGACGGTAAGTCCGTCGGCCGAGAGGGCCGCGACGGCAAGAGCCGCGCCGCCCCTTAGGTCGGTGCATTCGACGCTGGAGCATTGCAGTTTATCCACGCCCTCGACAACGGCGACGCGATCGTTTACCGTTATTCTCGCGCCCATCCTTATAAGCTCGTTGACGTGTTTGAATCGGTTTTCGAAGATGGTCTCGACGAATACGCTGTCGCCTTTTGCCGTCGTCATGAGCGCCATCAAAGGCGCCTGGGCGTCGGTCGGAAAGCCGGGATACGGCATGGTCCTTATGTTAC
Source organism: Clostridiales bacterium (assembly GCA_016281405.1). GTDB lineage: Bacteria > Bacillota > Clostridia > Oscillospirales > RGIG5299 > RGIG5299. The sequence goes on from JAEEIO010000160.1 coordinate 16,094, forward strand.
GGACGCCTTTCAGGCGGCCGTCGGTTTTCACGGTGACGGTGTCCTTCGTCCATCTGACATCGGCTCCCGCGTCGGAAAGCGCCGCTATGACAGACGAAAAGTGGAGCGGGTTGGCGCCTATGAGTTTTCCCTTCCCTCCCGTCGCGGCTATGGCGGCGAGGTAGGTCGAGGCGACTATTCTGTCGGGGATGACGGTGTGGACGACGGGATAGAGGCGTTTTACGCCCTCTATTACCATATTGCCGCCGTCGGTGCCTATTTTGGCGCCCATGTCGCGTAGGAGCGAAGACAGGTCGTCGATTTCGGGCTCTCTCGCGGCGTTGGTTATAACGGTCGTGCCCTTTGCGGTGACGGCCGCGAGCATTATATTCTCGGTGGCGCCGACACTCGGGAACCGCAGATGTATCTCGGCGCCCCGCAAGCCGTCGGGGCATTTACACTCGAGGTAGCCGCGTTTATCCTCGAATACGGCGCCCATCCGTGAAAGGGCGTCTATATGGAGGTCTATCGGTCTCGGGCCGAGCTCGCAGCCGCCCGGCATGCTTATCTTGGCCTCGCCCGCGCGGGAAAGCATGGCGCCAAGGAAGACGATGGAAGACCTCATTTTTCGCATCAGGGCTTCTTCAATTTCGAAGTTGTCTACGTTATCCGACGAGACGGTGATAACTCCGCTTTGGCGGCTGACGCCGCATCCGAGACATTTGAGTATTTCGACGGCCGTGGCCGTGTCGCTTATATCGGGACAGTTCTCTATAACGGTGTTCCCCGCCGTTAAAACGGAGGCCGCGAGTATCGGGAGTATGCTGTTTTTCGCTCCCTGAACGCGCAAAGTGCCGTCCAAACGGCGGCCTCCCTTTATGTAAAGCTTTGACATTTTCCGCCCTCCGTAGAAACGTTTACCTGTTTCTACATACTATGCGCGGGCGGAAAGGAAGGTCAACCGAGGAGGGCTTTTACGTTGTCGACTATTATATCGAGCGCGTCGGGTTTGGCAAGGGTCTTTGCCGCCTTCGCCATCGACGCGAGGCCGTTTTTGCTTCCGAATATGCTTTTCAAGGCCTCGGACAGCGTTTCGGCGCTGAAATCGTCCTCTTTTATAAGAAGGGCGGCGCCCGCGTCGGAAAAGGCCTTGGCGTTGTAATACTGATGGTCGTCGGTGACGTTGGGGGACGGGACGAGTATCGAAGGAAGTCCCGTTACGGCTATCTCGGCAAGCGTTATGGCGCCGCTTCGCGCTATGACGAGGTCGGCGGCGGCCATGATGTCGGGGACGTTTTCGGCGTAAGGGACTATGGTTATATTGTCGGGGAGGACGAAACCGCGGTTTTTGATCTCGTCTTTTATCTCGTCGTAATACTGTGTGCCCGTCGATAGAATTATATTATAGGCAAGGCGGTTTTCCTCGGAGGCTAAGAAATCGACCATTGAGAAGTTTATCTTCCCCGCTCCCTGCGAGCCGCCCGAGACGTAGATAAGCGGGCGGGCGTCCACAAGAAGCTCGCGGCGGCAGACCTCGCGGTCGCGGTTTTGGAAGTCGCTTCTCACGGGGTTTCCGCTTATTATTATCTTTTTCGCCGCGGCGGTATTGGCGTTTCTGTCGAAGCTCAAAAAGAGTAAGTCGGCTTTTTTGGAGACGATGCGGGTCGCCATGCCGAGAAAGGCGTTCTGTTCGTGGACGGCCGTCTTTATGCCGAGCTGCTGGGCGGCAAGGACGGTGGGCGCACTTATGTAGCCGCCGGTGCCTACGACTATGTCGGGATTGAACTCTTTTATTATCTTTTTAGCTTTAGAGACGGCGTTAAGAAGTCTCGCCGCGCTTTTTACGTTTTTTATGAGGTTTTTACGGTAGAAGACGCCCGAGCGGATAAACCTTATCTCGTAGCCCGCGTCGGGCACGAGTTTGGCCTCGAGCCTGTTTTGCTGACCGACGAACATTATCTCGGCGCCGTAACGGTCCCGAAGCGCGTCGGCAATCGCTATCGCGGGATAGACGTGGCCGCCCGTGCCGCCGGCCGCCATTATGACCTTCACAAAATCACCCTCATTTTTTGACGAGTCTTGAATATCTCGAAACGGAGAGGACTATTCCCATTTCGAAGAGGAGTATTAAGATCGAGGTGCCGCCGTAGCTGAAGAACGGCAGCGAAATGCCCGTGTTCGGCAGAGTGTTGGTGACGACGGCGATGTTGAGCGCGGTCTGTATCGCCACCCTCGTTATTATGCCCGTGACGAGGAAAAAGCCGAATTTGTCGGGCGCCGAAAGGGCTATTTTATAGCCTCTGTATATCAGTATAACAAATAACGCGATAATAATCAAGGCTCCGACGAAGCCGAGCTCCTCGCAGACTATGGCGAAGATAAAGTCGTTTTGCGGCTCGGGGATATAGAGGTATTTCTGACGGGAGCGTCCAAGGCCGAGTCCGAAGAGGCCTCCCGAGCCGATGGCGTAAAGGCCCTGAATAGTCTGGAAGCCGTCACCGAGGGGATCGGAGAAGGGGTCTAACCAGATCTTGAGGCGGTCGGTCATATAGTTCCCTCTTTTGAGGAGGAACAAAACGCCCGCGCCGACGCCCGCGAGTCCGACGGGAAGCAGTATGCGAAGCCGCGTGCCCGCCACTATCATGAGCACGACGCCGACGGACGCTATCAGTATGGCGCCCGAAAGGTGCGGCTCTATGAGGGTGAGGACGGCGGGGACGCCGATTATGCCCATAGGTATGACGAAGCCGTATAAAAAGGTCTTCATCTTGTTGTAGTTGACGGACATATAGAGGGACAGCGCCATGATAGTCCCGAGTTTTGCCACCTCGGAGGGTTGGACCGTTATGCCGAAGACGACTATCCAGCGGTTGACGTCGCCTCTTCCGACGAAGAGGGCGACTATGAGAAGGCCTATCGATACGACGTAGAAAACGTAGGCGAAAAGTCGGAGGACGTTATAGTTTATATGCGAGACGACGAACATCGCGACAAGTCCGATGCCCGCGAAAATAAGCTGGCGTTTGATATAGTAGTAGCTGTCGCCGTCGTTTCTGTAAAAGCCCCAGACGAAGCTCGCCGAGAAGACCATGACGAGTCCGACGGCAAGGAGCGTCAGTACGAGGACGAGGAAAAGGGTGTCTAAAGGAAGGCCGCGGGAGAATAACTTCATTGCCGAGGGGGTCTTGCCTACGTTCGCCTTGGCGTCCATCTCGGCGACGGTCTTCTTCTCTTCCCCGGGGGTGACCTCGGTGAGAGTATCTGTCTGTTCATTATTTTTCATAACGGCCCTCCTTTCTTGTAATTTGCGTCAAATCAGGTCCCGAACATCAAAAACGCGAGGAGAGAGGCGAAAAAGGTTATGACGGTGAATACCACCACTATTTTGTTCTCTTTCCAGCCGCATAATTCGAAATGGTGGTGAATCGGCGACATTTTGAAAAGTCTTTTGCCGTGGGATATTTTATAGTAGCCGACCTGAAGAAGAACGGAGACGCTCTCGAAGACCATCATGATACCCGCCAAAAAGACGAGCATCATAAGGTTAAGCGTGACGCCCGAGAGGACGAATACGGCGCCTAAAAAGAGCGAGCCGGTGTCGCCCATGAAGACCCTGGCGGGATTCATGTTGAAAATGAGGAAAGCGAGGGTGCCGCCTATCGCGGCCGTTAGCATCGTCGCCATATCGTCGGCGGCAAAGGAAAGGGCGCAAAGGGTCATGGCGGTGAGGGCGGGTATGGATTCGGCGGCAAGCAGGCCGTCGATGCCGTCGGCGATGTTGAAGCTGTTATTTATGAAGACTATGGCGATTATCGTTATCGGATAGTAGAAAAAGCCGAGGTCCCAGGTGGCTTGCGTGAAAGGAAGGGATATTTCGGTCGAGGTATAGCCCGAGACGGACATATAGACGACAAAGGCGGCCGCGAAAAGGAACTGAAGGAGGAATTTCTGTAAGACCGTAAGTCCCTGATTTCTCTTTTTGAATATCTTTATGAAATCGTCGGCAAAGCCTATGGCTCCGAAGCAGACTGCGCCCACCATGACGGCTACGACGCGGTAGTCGCCGTTTATGGTCTCGTTCATGGCAAAGCACAGCGTGGCGACTACGTAGGCGAGAATAAAGACTATTCCGCCCATTGTGGGCGTTCCCTTCTTCTTCTCGTGCCACTTGGGGCCTTCCTCGAGTATCGTCTGTCCGAACTTAAGCTTGCGGAGCATCGGTATAACGAGAGGGAGAAGGATCACCGTTATACCGAAGGAGAGAAGAAGCGCGAACATGACTAAAAGCATTCCCGACATTTATTTTTTCCATCCTTCCTTAAAAGCGGCGAGACAGTCTTCGGCGCGCATTCCGCGGCTTGCCTTGAATAAGACCGCTCCGCCTCTTTTCATAGAGTCTATAACGTCTATTACGGCGGCGTTCTTATCGGCGTAATGGCGGGAGACGCCTTTCTTTACGCTGTTTGCGCCGTCGGATATATATTTGCCGTTTTCGCCGTAGCATATCACCGCGTCGAAGACCTTCGCCGCGGCGGCGCCGACGTCGAAATGGTATTTCGGGCTGTCGGGGCCGAGCTCGAGCATATCGCCGAGCAGCGCGACTTTAGGGCTTTCGGGGCGCTCCGACATGACGTCGAAGGCGGCCTTCATGCTCGAGGGGCTGGCGTTGTAGCAGTCCTCCATTATCGTCACGCCCTCGAAGGAGAAGATGCTCTGGCGCATTTTTTCGTTTTTATAGGAGGCGAGGCCCTTTATTATCTCGTCGGTCTCGAGGCCGCAAAGATAACCCGCGACGACGGCGGCGAGGGCGTTTAAGACGTTGTGATTGCCGAAAGCCGATATTTTCGCGTCGAAGCTGCCGTAGGGGGTGACGACCCTGAAGGCCGTGCCGTCTTCAAGACGGCGGACGTTTTCGGCGCGGTATGCCGCGGCCTTGTTCTCGATGCCGTAAAGGATCACGGGGTGGGAGAGCGTTCCCGAGGCGGGGTAAAGCATATCGTCGTCGGCGTTTAGGACCATGGTGCCGTCGGCGCCGAGGCCGTTTTCTATCTCAAGTTTGGCTTTGAGGATGTTTTTACGGCTTCCGAGCGCCTCTATGTGGCTGACGCCGATATTTGTGATCACGGCGACGCCGGGACGGGCAATGCGGGTGAGGTAGTCTATCTCTCCCGCGGCGTCCATCCCCATTTCGAGAACGGCGGCGCCTTTTTTGGAGTCCATATTGAGGAGCGAGAGCGGGAGACCCGTTTCGCTGTTGAAATTGCCTTCGCTTTTCAGGACGTCGTAGCGCGCCGAGAGGACGGCGTAAATCATCTCTTTGGTCGTAGTCTTGCCGACGCTACCCGTCACGCCGACGAAGGGGCATTCGAAGCGTTTTCTGTAGGCGAGCGCCAAGGCGCCGAGGGCGCGTTCGGAGGAAATGACCTCTATGAAGGCCGCCTTTTCGGCTTCGGGAGACAGCGAAAGGGCGCCGTAGGGGCGTTCGATGACTATCACCGAAGCGCCGTTTGCGACGGCGGAGTCAATAAAGCCGTGGCCGTCGTTTTGCGGCCCTTTTACGGCGAAGAAAATCCAGTCTTTTTTAATTCTGCGGGAGTCGACGTCGGCGCCGACGCATTCGGTTAAGGCGTCGCCGTGGACAAGCCGTCCGCCCGTCATGCGCGCTACATCGGCGGCAGTAAGTTTTTCCATTTGGAGTTCATTTCCTTTCATGTCGAAAGCGGCGGGTCAGATATACTCTTTGAGTATTTCGCGCTCGTCGAAATCGACGACTCTGTCTTTCAAAATCTGGTAGGTCTCGTGTCCCTTGCCCGCAAGGAGCACGATATCGCCTTTCGAGGCGTTCGAGAGGGCGGTTTTTATTGCAGTCCGCCTGTCTTCTATAATGAGAATCGGAGCGCGGGAAAAGGCGGCGCCCGAGGCTATCTCGTCTATTATGGCGTAGGGGTCTTCGGTGCGGGGGTTGTCAGACGTGATGACGACGAGGTCGGAGAGCCTTGCGGCGATCTCGCCCATTATGGGGCGTTTGGTTTTGTCGCGGTCGCCGCCGCAACCGAAAACGGTGACGAGTTTTCCCCTGCCCTTTACGTCGCGGAGGGCGACGAGGACTTTTTCGAGTCCGTCGGGAGTGTGGGCGTAATCAATGACGACGGTAACGCCGTCTTTGGTCTCTATACGTTCCATGCGCCCCTTAATGCCGCCCGCAGTAGCTATATAATCGGAGGCTTTGTCGAAGGGGACGCCCGAAAGGACGGCAAGCGAGACGGCAGTAAGGGCGTTATAGACCGAAAAGCGGCCGGGGATGTTAATTTCGGTTTCGCGTTCACGTCCGTCATAGCAAAGTGTAAAAACGGTCTTTTCGCGGCTCTGGCGGAGGTTTTTGGCGCGGATATCGCAGTTTTGGGAGGATATTCCATAGGAAAGGTTTTTACCTTTACATACTGACGAGGCCTCTTTAAAGGCGTCGGCGTAAGCGTCGTCGGCGTTATAGGCGAAGTTTTCGCATAACGGGACGAGCAGGAGCTTTGCGGCGAGGTAATTATCCATATTGCCGTGGTAATCGAGATGGTCGCGGGTGAGGTTGGTCACGGCGCCGCTTTGAAAGTTTACGGCCGATACCCTTTTCTGAACGAGTGAGTGGGAGGAGACCTCCATACAGACGTCGGAAAGACGGTTTTTACGCATTTTATCGAGCAGTCCGTAAAGCTCGTCGGGCGGCGGCGTGGTTCGGGCCGAGGCGACGGCGTCGTCGCCCGTCATATTGGCGACGGTGCCTATAATACCCGCCCGCCGACCGCATTTTTCGAGGATATGCCGTAAGAGAAAGGTGACGGTGGTCTTGCCGTTTGTCCCCGTCACGCCGTGGATCCGGAGCGATGAGGCTGGGTCGCCGTAATAGTTTCGCCAGATTATCGAACGGGCCGCGGCGGCGTCCTTTACGGCTATGTCGCCGTCTTCCGTGTCGCCGTCGGCGACTATGAGGCTTCCTTTTTCTCTCGCTTCGCGGGTATAGCGGCCGTCTTTGTTGCTTAAAACGTCAAGCGATATAAATAACGTCTTTTCGCCTGCGTCCTTCGAGGACGCGACTACTTTTTCCACTTCCCTGTCGCCGTCAAAGCGGGACAGAACTTCGACATCCTTCAAAAGCGCTGAAAGCTTCATAGGATGCACCCCGTTATTTAATCGAATACGTTGTTGTAATCGTCTGTCGGATAGTAAAGCTCGAGCGTGACGAGGTCGCCCGCCGGTCGGAATTCGCCCGCCGCCGGCTCTTCGGCGACGACGATGACGTCCTTTAAGTCTTTATAGTCCTCTTTCAGTTTGATATTGAAGCCCTTGGCGTTAAGAAGCTTTCTCGCCTCGTCGAGCGATTTGCCTATGACGTCGGGTATTTCGACGGCTTTTATCGAGTCGACGGTGTCGGTGTAGAGGTTTACGACGGTGCCGGGGAGGACCTTTTCGCCCTTCTTGGGAAGCTGATATTTGATCTTTTCGCCGGTGCCGACGACTTTGACGGCAAGGCCCGCGTCGGAGACGGCCTTTTTGGCGTCGGCCGTATTCTGTCCGACGTAGTTGGCGACTGTTATCTTTTTGGTCGCGACCTCGCGGTTGGGCTCGAGGCCGAGGTACGGCAGTATGGCGGTCAGCATGTCGCGGTTAAGTCTTGTGGCGGAGCTGTAGTAGTTTACGGCGACGTTGGGCTCTATCGACTCGTCGAAGACCGACAGGACGGCTATTTCGGGGTCGTCGGCGGGCGCGATGCTTAAGAAAGACGTGACGTAGAGCCAGACGTTTCCGTCCTTGTCTCTTTTATCGAGTTTTTCACTGGTGCCCGACTTACCCGCTATGAGATAACCCGAGACGCGGGCGTTTGTGCCCGTGCCGTCCTCGACGACGCCGACCATCATTTCGAGCACCTGCTCGGCCGTCTCTTTGCTTACTATCTGCTTGACCTCCGTCGTGCCGAAGCTGTCGACGAGACTTCCGTCGGAGGCGGTTATCTCCTTCACGACGTGCGGCTTTACCATCATGCCGCCGTTTGCGTAGGAGGAGACTATCTGAAGCATCTGTATCATCGACACCTTGAATTGCTGGCCGAAAGAGGAGGTCGCGATTTCGGTGGCGTTATAGTTGGATCTGGTGAAGAAGAAGCCCGCTTCCTCGGAGGGAAGGTCTATGCCCGTCTTGCTGCCGATGCCGAGGCTCTTTATGAAGGAGAACATATTGTCGCCGCCTATCATTTCGGCGATGGTCATAAAACTCGGGTTGCAGGAGTAGGCAAGCGCGCCCGCGAAGGTCAGTCTGCCGTGGCCCGAGCGTTTGGCGCAGCGTATTCTGACGCCCGCGACGACGTGGTAACCGGGGCAGTAAAACTCGTGGTCGGGACTGCAGACGTCAAGTTCGAGAGCGAGGGCGGCGGTGACCGTCTTGAAGACCGAGCCCGGCTCGTATATTTCGGAGACGACCTTGTTCCGCCACATTTCGTAGAGAAGGTCGGTATAGTTGGAGTTATCTTTTTCGAGCCTGGCGGCGTAAAAGTCGGTGAGGGTGAAGGGTTCGTTCAGGTCGAAGTCGGGCATGGTCGCCATGGCGAGTATCTCGCCCGTTTTGACGTTCATGACGACGCTCGCGCTGCGGTTTCTCGAGCCGTTTTCGTTCTGATATTCGCGGAGATAATTCTCGACGGTGTATTGGACGACCTGGTCGATCGTGAGGGTGACGTTCTGACCGTTGACGGGCTCTATATACATTTCGTTGTCGTAGGGGATCAGGTATTTGCTGCTGCCCGAGGCCCGCGTCGAAATGATGCGTCCCGCGGTGCCGCCCAGGTAGGCGTCATACTGCGCCTCGACGCCGTAAAGGCCCTGATTGTCGTCGCCGACGAAGCCTAAGACGTGAGAGGCGAGCGAGCCGAAGGGATAGTAGCGCTTGGGGTCGTCGGTGACGTTGACGCAGTTGGTGAGTTTGTTTTCCTTTATAAAGGCTCTGACCTCGGTGGCGACCGAGGGCTCGATCCTTCTTGCGACGGCGACGTAGCTGCTCTGGGTCTTTGCGACGGCGTTTTCCATGGTCTCGCGTTTTAAGCCGAGTATTCCGGAGAGGCCGTCTATGACCGTCTCCTTTTCCTCTTCGGCTATTCTGTTGGGGACTATGTAGACCTTATAGGCGGTCGCAGATTCGGCGAGGACGATGCCGTTACGGTCGTATATGGTGCCGCGGTCGGCGTTGACTGTTATGACGGCGGTCTGCTGGTTTATGGCCTGCTGTTCGTAATATTCGTGGTTGATTATCTGAATATTGAAAAGCTGTATCACGAGGACGCCGAAAAAGAGGAAAAGGATTATTCCGCTCATTATCATCGTGCGTCTTTTTATCGGTTTCGTAACGCCCGCGGACATCTTCTTTTCCCCCTCTTTCAAAAGTGAAAGCCAAGCTCTGATCTTGGCTTTTTATTCATTATAGTATTGTGTCAGCTGAAATATGCAAGTATGATCGAAAGGCCCTTCGCGATGGATGAGAGAAATCCGCCCGTCTCCTCGGAGGCCTGCTCCACCCTGTCTTCCGACGGGATGCTTATGTATTTGATATTCGACGAGTCGGTCTTTACCATGCCGAGCTCCTCGGCCTTCTTTTCGACGTTGCTTATGTCGGTTATCCTGTTGATCTCGACGTTGAGCCTCACTATCTCGCTCTCAATGAGCTTGGTCTCGTTCTGTATGGTGGTGGCCTCGAAGGAAAGCTCGTTAAGCTTGGCGTAATTGAATATCGAGACGACTATGAGGAGCGAAACGGCTATTAAGAAGGTGACGAGGCTGGGACGGGCGCGGCGGGAACGGGTCTTTTCGGTTTTTTTGGTTTTCACGGCCGTTTTCTCCTTTCACAGTTTCTTTGCGGCGCGAAGTTTGGCGCTTCTTGCGCGAGGGTTTATTCTGATTTCGTCTTCCGACGGAAGTATGGGTTTTCTTGTTATAAGTTCGGCTTCGGGCTTTTTGCCGCAGACGCAGACGGGAAAGTCCTTCGGGCAGGTGCAGCCCTTCATTTTGTCGGCGAAAAAGCGTTTTACCGCTCTGTCCTCGAGCGAGTGGAAGGTTATCACCGCGAGGACGCCGTCTTTTTTGAGCAGTCCGAACACGCTTTCGAGGCCTTCCCCGAGTGACGAGAGTTCGCCGTTGACTTCTATTCTTATCGCCTGAAAGCTCCTTTTGGCGGGGTGCTGTTTTTCGGAAAGGGCGGCTTTAGGCATCGCGTTTTTGATTATTTCGACAAGTTCGAAGGTGGTTTCTATGGGCTTGGTTTTACGGCGTTCGCATATCGCGGCGGCTATCCTTCTCGAGTAGCGTTCTTCACCGTAGTTGAAAAGTATATCGGCAAGAGCGGTCTCTGAGTAGCCGTTCACGACGTCGCGGGCCGTGAGGGGCGCGGATTTGTCCATTCTCATGTCGAGAGGGGCGTCGTGCATATAAGAGAAGCCGCGGGAGGCGTTGTCGAGCTGGTAGGAGGAGACGCCGAGGTCGGCTATCGCGCCGTCGACGCCCTCTATGCCCTGCTCCCTTAACGACGCCGCCGCGTCTTTGAAGTCGGAGCGGATGACCTTTATTCTTTTATCGTTCGCAAAGCGGCTTTCGCAGACCTTGACCGCTTCTTCGTCCTTGTCGAAGCAAAAGAGACGCGAGTTTTCAGACATTTTCGAGGCGATGAGGGCGCTGTGGCCGCCGCCGCCCGCCGTCAGGTCGACGTAGACGCCGTCGCGGTCGAAGTCGAGCGCGCCGACGGTCTCGTTAAGCAAAACGGAAAGGTGTGAAAACTCCATTTTAGAGGCCTATCTGAGACATGATCTCGGCTATATTCTCGGACTTGAGCTTTTGCTCGTAGCCGTTCCACTTTTCTTTATCCCATATCTCCGCGCGAGTGGCGGAGCCGGCGAAGACCGCCTCTTTGGAAAGTCCGGCGTATTCGCGGAGATTCTGAGGGATGAGTATTCTTCCCTGTTTATCGAACTCGGCTTCGGCGGCGCCGTTCCATAAAAATCTGATAACGGGAGTGGCGTCGGAGAGCTTGAGGCTCTTTATACGCTCGTAAAGGGCGTTCCACTCTGTTTCGCCGAAGACGAAAAGACATTCGTCGAGGCCGCGGGTGATATAAACCTTACCGGCAAAATCGCTTCTGAATTTGACGGGGACCATTATTCGCCCTTTTTCATCGATATTGTGATAGTATTCGCCGATAAGCATTTATCTCACCTCCATTTTTACCACTTTATGACACTTAGAACCACTATTAAGCACTTTTTACCACTATTATACTTATAAGCAAAAAAAAATCAAGAGATTTTACGCATTTTCGGCAAAAATCTCTTGATTTTCTTTGAATAATGGAACAAAAGTTCGGATTATTCTTTTTATTCGGTTTTTAAGCGGTTTTTAACGGTGCATGGCGTCGTAAAGCTTCTCTACTCCGGAGGGGGTCAGGGGGACGATGGAGTTTTTCAAAGAGGCGCTTTGAGAGGTGAGCGCGGTGAACTCGTCGACCTCGGCGTAGGAGAGCGAGGGCGGCTCGGGAAGCAGCTTTTTGAGGTCCTCGTAAAACTCCTCGAAGCCGTATCCGACGGCCGTTTCAAAGATATCGTCGCGGCGGGGGTCTTCCCCTCTCACCGTCTTCAAAAACGGTATCAGAGAGTGGGCGCAGGCGACGCCGTGGGGGACGTATTTGACGACCGAGAGCGGATAGCTGACGGCGTGGGCGAAGCAGGTGCCCGTAATGTTTATAGCCATACCCGCGAGTATGGCGGCGTAGGAGAGCTCGTCGCGGACGTCTTCGTTTATGTCGCGGAACTCGACGAAGGTCTGCCAGTGGGCTTTTTTGAGGGCGTCCCAGGCGCGGGACAGCGCCTCGGAGGCAAAGAGCATACTCATTTCGCCCGCCTTGACGGAATAGAGCGATTCGATGGCGTGGGCGAGGACGTCGAGCGCCGTCGAGAGGGTTATTTCCCACGGGAGTTTATAGGTGTATTTGGGGTCTATAAGGGCGTAAAGCGGGTAGAGACGGGGGGACTTTAAGCTTTTCTTATAGCGCATACCGTCGGCCGAGACGGTTATGACCGAGACGGCCGTGACCTCGGAGCCCGTGCCGGACGTGGTGCCGACGACGATCAAAGGAAGCGGCTTTTTGGGAATGCCGAGGTATATGTCCAACGGACTTCCGAAGTCGTTGGTGGCGTAGACGGCAGCCGCTTTCGCGGCGTCCATCGCCGAGCCGCCGCCTATGGCTATCATAAAGTCGGCTCCGTATTCCCTTGCTGCGCTGCCCGCGGCCGCGCAGCTTTCGATAGAGGGGTTCTCCTCGATAGAATTAAAGACGGTGTAGGCTATGTCGGCGCGTTCAAGCGCGCTGACGACGTCCCCTTGCGCGCCGCTTTTGACTGCGCCCGTGCGGCCCGTGACAAGTATGGCTTTACGGCCGAATTTGGAGAAATCGAATTCTTTTACGCAGTCTTTTTTACAGACCAATCGGGTGGGCATGAAATGGTTGTATTCCATTTTCAGACTCCTTGATTACACTTCATAATAAGCTCGTTTTTGACGTCCCAAAGCTTCTGGCTGAGGTCGACGTAGTAGTTATGCGGATTTTCGAAACGGGTGACCTCGTCCCAGAGGTTTGCGACCTCGTTCAGGCAGTATTTCTGTATCGATTTGACGTCGGGCGAGTCGTAGACGCGCTTGCCCTTAGAGAAGAGCTGAACGGGCAGTTCGCGGACGACGTAGTCCTCGACGACCTTGCGTTTCCAGGTGTAGTCGGGGTCGAATATCTCGATGGGCTTGGTGAAGTCTATCTTCTCTTCTCGAAGGGCGACGAGGTCGGCTATGGCCTTGCCCGTCTTCTTTTCGAAGAGGCGGTAGACCGTCTTGAAGTGGGGGATGTTCATCTTGGTGACGTTTTCGGAGATCTTTATCTTGGGGATTATCCTGCCGTTTTCCTCGATGGCGGCAAGCTTATAGACGCCGCCGAAGACGGGCTCGCTCTTGGAGGTTATGAGCCGCTCGCCGACGCCGAAAGAGTCTATCTTGGCGCCCTGGAAGAGGGTGTCGCGGATTATATACTCGTCAAGCGAGTTGGAGGCCATTATCTTGCAGTCGGGGTAACCCGCCTCGTCGAGCATGACGCGCATTTTGCGGGTCAGATAGGTTATGTCGCCGCTGTCGACGCGGACGGCAAGCGGGCGCTTGCCCATGGGCTTCAAGACCTCGTTGAAGCACTTTATGGCGTTAGGCATACCCGACTTGATGACGTTATAGGTGTCGATCAAAAGCGCGCAGGAGTCGGGGTATATTTCGGCGTAGGCCTTGAAGGCCTCGTATTCGCTGTCGAACATCTGCACCCAGGAGTGGGCCATGGTGCCGACAGAGGGGATGCCGTAGATCTGCTCGCAGGCGACGCAGGCGGTGCCGAGACATCCGCCTATATAGGCCGCTCTCGCGCCTAAAATAGCGGCGTGGACGCCCTGCGCCCGTCTCGAGCCGAACTCGTAGACGGGACGTCCCGCGGCGGCTCTCACTATTCTGTTTGCCTTGGTGGCGATGAGGCTCTGGTGGTTAATAAGAAGGAGGAGCATGGTCTCCATAAGCTGCGCCTCTATGATGGGGCCCTTGACGGTGAGGATGGGTTCCTTCGGGAAAATGGGCGTGCCCTCGGGGAAGGCGTAGACGTCGCAGGAGAATTTGAAGTTCCGAAGGTAATCAAAGAATGCCTCGTCGAATATTCCCTTCCTTTTTAAGAAGGCGATGTCTTCTTCGGAGAAGCGGAAGTTTTCGATATAGTCGAGCACCTGCTCGATGCCCGCCATTATGGCGAAGCCTCCGCCGTCGGGTATCTGACGGAAGAAGACGTCGAAGCAGGCTATCTTGTCGCGGTTGCCCGACTTCAGGTAGCCGTTCGACATGGTGAATTCGTAGAGGTCGCAAAGCATTGCGGTATTTACTTCTGAAATATTCATATCAATCATCCAAATCAAAATAAGTATCGAGGCTTATGCCCGTGCCCTTGACGACGCAAAGCTCGGGCTCTTCTGCGAGATGGACGGGAACGCCTATTCTGTTCTCTATGACCTTACCGAGGCCGTAGAGCATCGATCCGCCGCCCGTGAGCCAGATGCCGTTTACCGAGATGTCGCCGACGAGTTCGGGCGGAGTGCGCGAAAAGAGGTTATGGACAATATCGAGTATGGCGGCGACGGGCTCGGCGAAGGCTTCCGTCGTTTCGTCGCTCCCGACTTCGATGGTCTTGGGAAGGCCCGTTAGCAAGCAGCGGCCTTTTACGGTCATGGTGAGTTTTTCCTCTCTCGGTATGACGCAGCCGATCTTGCGTTTGACCTCCTCGGCCGTTCTGTCGCCGACGAGGATGTTATACTTTTTGCGAAGGTATTTGACGATGGCGTCGTCGAATTTGTCGCCCGCTATCTTTATGGATTCGGAGTCGACGATGCTGCCCAGAGAGATGACAGCGGCGTCGGTGGTGCCGCCGCCTATATCGACGACGAAGTTGCCGACGGGGCCGCTTATATCGAGTCCCGCGCCGATGGCGGCGGCAAGGGGCTCTTCGATGATCTTTACGTCCTTGGCGCCGGTGTTTCTGACGGCGTCGCAGACGGCGCGGTATTCGACGTCGGTCACCTTGCAGGGTATGCAGACTATGACGCGGGTGCGGAAAATGCTTCTTCCGCAGGCCTTTTTTATAAAGTAGCGAAGCATCTCCTCGGTGCTCTCGAAGTCGGAAATGACGCCCTCGCGGAGGGGTCTCACGGCGACGATGTTGTCGGGCGTGCGGCCCAACATCTCCTGGGCTTCCTTCCCTATTTTGATAATCTTCTTGGTGGTCCTGTTTCTTGCCACGACCGACGGCTCCATGGTGACGAGTCCGCGCCCTTTGACGAAAACGCAGACGTTCGCGGTGCCGAGGTCGATGGCGATATCCGTTCCGAACATCTTTTTCTCTCCTTATCTGAAAAGTTTCTTTATTTCATTATAATCGGCGTCGCCGTCTATTACGGTGACGTCTATATTATAGCACAGTTTTTCGAACGGTTCTATATATTTCAGCGTGCCGAGCTCGTTTTCTTTTTCGCGGCCCATTATGTGGCAGTTGGTGGGCATCATGCCGAAGGCGTAGTCGCCAGAGCGCATGGATTTCCATTCGAGCATGTAGGGGAGGTTTTC
This sequence comes from Clostridiales bacterium, assembly GCA_016281405.1. Taxonomy (GTDB): domain Bacteria; phylum Bacillota; class Clostridia; order Oscillospirales; family RGIG5299; genus RGIG5299. The sequence continues at coordinate 31,282 of JAEEIO010000160.1, forward strand.
TGTTTCGAAGGAAATAAGAAGTCCGAGGCCTATCTCCTTATTGTAGACGCCGCCGTAGGCCTTGCCGTCAACGGATTTTACGGTGTAGAGGTAGGCGGTCTCCTCGTAGCCGTCGACAGGGTCGGAGACGTTATAGCGTTCGGCTTTACGGCGTTCGGACTCGTCGTAAATGGGCATACAGTCCTTTTCGGTGACGAAAAACTCGGTCCCCGCGCCTATAAGCGGGAAGCTTGTGTTCATATGATACATTATCATAAGGGGTTCTTTTTTGAAACCCTCGTTTTCGACGACATCGCGGATATGGAAGCCTTTTTCGCCGAAGGCGGTGGTTATCTCGCGGCGGAGGACGAGGTTGTCGTTAAAGAAACCCGAATCGCGGGTCTCGCCTTTTATGCGGATGCGGTAGTCGTCGCCCTCCCAGTAGCCTTCGCCCGACGCCTTTTCGGCGGGGATGAAGCGGATGCGGCCGTGGGTGTAGTGGCGGGCGACGGCGTCCTCGTATTCCTTGCCGACGTTGGAAAGTCCGCAGGTATACATAAATCCGCCCGAGATGCTCCGAAGGTAGTTAATGCCCCGAAGGTCGGCGTTTGCCGCCGAGACGGGGCCGGTTTTTGCGAGCAGGCGGAGGTTTCGGCCTTTATATTTGAGGTCGAGTATATCGAGGCATTTTGACTCCTCGACGGTAAACTCAAGTCCGCCGCCGTTCGCCACCTCGAACATCTTTATCCCGTCGCCCTTGCCCTCGTTCAGAATCACTTTTCGGACGTAGGCTATCTGGTCGACGTTGCCTGTGCGGCGAAGGAGGTCGGCCTTGGTGTATTTTTTGCCGTCTATTATCATTATTTCTTCCCTCCGCAGTTTGTTTCGTAGTATTTTTTCATTTCGGCCGAGTCGACGGTCTGAGTGCCCGCCGATTCGGAAATGACTCGCATATTGAGGTCGTAACGCGAGAATACGTCGAGCATCGGCTCGTAGTCGGGGCCGAAAAGGCGGCCGTCTCTGAAGGTGAGATGCCGTTTTTCGCCGCCCTCGGTGTATTCTATCATCGAGAAATGGGAGTGGAGGTCTTTCTTGCCGAGAGCCGCTATCTTTTCGGCGACGGCGGCAAAGTCGGCGGCAGTTTTTAAGCTCCCGTGGGTGCGGGCGTTGAGGTGGCCGAAATCGACGCAGGGTATCACGAATTCGTCGACCTCGCAAAGCGCCAGAACCTCCTCGAGAGTGCCTAACTGGTTGACTTTTCCCATGGTCTCGGGGCAAAGAAGCACTTTGCCGTAAAAGCCGAGTTCCTTCATGGCGGCGACACACTTCGAAAGGGTGTCTTTCGCGAGTATGAGAGCTTCTTCTCTCGAAAGTCCCGAGAGGCCGCCCGAGTGGAATATCACGCGGTCGGCGCCCATTATAAGGGCGGCGCGGGCGGTGTCGGTTATGTAATCTATGCTTTTAAGCCGCTTGGTCTCCTCGACGCCCGACATCGAGATATAGTAGGGCGCGTGGACCGAAAGGGCTATTCCCTTCTCCGCGGCGGCCGTCTTCAAAACGGCAAGTTCGGCGGCGTTTACGTTTACGCCGCGCACGCACTGGTATTCGAAGGCGTTAAGGCCGTAGGACGAGACGTAGGCCGCTATGTCGCCCGCTTTTTTGAAGCCCGCGGCGTAAAAGCCGTCGTCGCGGCCGGCGGGGCCGAATCTGATCATTTTCCGATTTCCTTTTTATATTTTTTCATAAGTATCTTTTCGAAGACGCGCTTACAGGCTATGAAGGCGTCTTTATAGCCCGTTATCGGTTCGACCTTGACGGTCTTCATGCCCGAATTTATGCCGCCTCTGACGTCGGTGAAAAGCTGGTCGCCGACGACGAGGCAGTTTTCTGGCCGGACGCCGAGCTTTTCGGAAAGCGCCAAAAAGCCTTTTGCGGAGGGCTTATGCGCGAGCGGGAAAAGCGGAGCGAAAAAGGGGTCGCGTTTCAAAGGGTTATTCGATATGTAGCCGACCTTTACGCCCGCGGCTTTGAGGCCGTTTATGAAGGCTTGGCACTTTTCGTCGGGGCGCTCCGAGCCGTGAGGGACAACGGTGTCGTCGATGTCGAAGATAACGGCCTTTATACCTTCTTTTTCGAGAAGGTCGGAGGTTATTTCGAAGGCCGTGTCAAAAATGTGGTCGGGACGGAACATATCAGTCTTCCTTGCCGCAGCAGCGCTTGTATTTTTTGCCGCTGCCGCACGGGCAGGGCGCGTTTTTGGATATGACGGTGTTTTTCTTCTTCTGAACGGGAGTACCGTCGGAGGCGCTTTCGCCCGTCTCCTTGGCAACTTCCTTGCGGACGAGTTCCTCGCGCTTTCTCACCACGGCGGTGAGGACAAGGCGGACGGTCTCCTCTTTTATTTCGGCTATCATGGCGTCGAACATATCGGCGCTCTCATAGCGGTATTCGACTATCGGGTCGCGCTGGGCGTAGGCGCGAAGCCTTATGCCTTCGCGGAGGTCGTCCATAGAGTCGATATGGTTCATCCAGTGACGGTCGACGACCTGAAGGAGCACGACTCGCTCTATTTCGCGCATAATCTCGGGGGTGTTCTCGCGCTCGCGCTCGTCGTAGCGGGCTTTGGCCTTTTCCTTTAAGGTCTCGATTATATCGTCTCTTTCGAGGCGGTCAAGTTCGGCGGGGGTGTATTTGAGATCGTCGGGGCCTAAGAAGACGCCCTCAAAGGCGGCGCGGATGGCGCCGAAATTCCAGCTGTCCTTGACGTCGGAGGTAAACTGCGAGACGGTGGTCTCGATGACCTCGTAAAGCATCTTCTCGACGGATTCGCGGAGGTTGTCGCCGTCAAGCACCTTGCGGCGTTCGTTATAGATGACCTCGCGCTGCTTGTTCATGACGTCATCGTAGTCAAGGACGCTCTTACGGCGGGCGAAGTTCATGCCCTCGACCTTTTTCTGCGCCGACTCTATGGAGTTCGAAAGCATTTTCATTTCGAGAGGCTGATCCTCGGGGATGTTTAAGGCGCTCATGACGTTATAGACGCGCTCGCCGCCGAAGAGGCGCAAGAGGTCGTCTTCCATCGAGAGATAGAAGCGGCTTTCGCCGGGGTCGCCCTGACGTCCCGAACGGCCGCGCAGCTGATTGTCAATACGCCGCGACTCGTGGCGCTCGGTGCCTATGACGAAAAGTCCGCCCGCGGCGCGTACCTCGTCGGCGTCGACGGAAATCTGTTTCTTATATCTCGCGACGGCCTCGTCGAAATAGGCGCGGGCGGCTAAAATATCGGCGTCTTCGGTCTCGGCGTGGCTGTCGGCCTCGGCGAGCATCTCCTCGGAAAAGCCGTGCTTTTTCATCTCGGCCTTGGCCATATATTCGGCGTTGCCGCCGAGCTTTATGTCGGTGCCGCGTCCCGCCATATTCGTAGCTATGGTGACGGCGCCTTTTTTGCCCGCCTGCGCGATTATCTCGGCTTCTTTTTCGTGGTG